>JALYWP010000066.1 GCA_030852655.1 Pseudomonadota bacterium
CGATCAGCTTGCCGACAATCTCCGGAAAACTAAGGCTTCCATCGTGAGCCGCATGAAGGCAGGCTTTGGCAATAGAAATCCGTCCCGCGTCCATGGCGGTTTCCCTTTCATTTCATGTTGAGTTCGGCCGGCGGGTTCAGTCCACCGGGGTTGCGTTGAGCTCGCGCCGTTCGGCGAGAACCCTCAGGATACGGTCGAGCGCTTCGTGCTCTTCCTTCGTCAAAACGCCGAAAAACTGGGCGTCATTCTCGTCGGCAAGCGATGCCAGGACGGGTATCTTGGCCCGGCCTTCGGTCGTCAGGGACAGGCTGTGAGCGCGCTTGTCCTCCTGGCTATCCGCGCGTTCAACCAATCCCTTGGCAACCAGCCTTTCGGCAAGCTTGCTGATGGCCCCCTTGGTCATGCCCATCGTCTCCGCCAGCACAGACGGGGGCGTCGGCTCGCAATCGTGGAGTGCGCGCATGAAGGACCACTCCGCGACAGTGACTTCCTCGCCCGCCACCTTGCGCGCAAACTCTTGCGACACGGCGTTCGACACCATGCGCATCCAGTAGCCGGTGTGGTCGGTGAGCTTCGAAGCCGAGGTCATGACGCATCGCCTGTTGACTAAAAAACTATCTCAGAAACGTTTCCTAGTCAACCAGTGTCCTGGTCCTGTACGTCCGCTCGAGGCACAATCACGATGTAGGCACGCTTCGGCAGGGGGCCGCCCAAGCGAACGACCCCTTTTCTCAGCTCCTCGATGCAAACCTGCCTGTCCGCTGCCCACCCCATCCCAGACCTTCTTGGCCTGAATCGCTTTTCCCGCAGCGGACGTTCGCAGAACTTCCAGGCGCGCGTGAATTCAGCGTTCGGTGAGCTTGAGCTCGATGCGGCGGTTGCTGGCGCGGGCTTCGGGGGTATCGGCGGTGTCGAGCGGCTGGAACTCGCCGAAGCCGGCGGCGACGAGGCGGTTGGCCGGCACGCCGTTCTCGATCAGGAATTTCACCACGGAAGTGGCGCGGGCCGAGGACAGCTCCCAATTGTCGCGCCAGCGCCGCGTCGCCGAGACCGGCACATTGTCGGTGTGGCCGTCGACGCGCAGCACCCAGTTGATCTCCGGCGGTATTTCGCGCTGCAATTCGATGATGGCGTCGGCGAGCTTCTTCATCTCGACGCGGCCGGCGTCGTTGATCACCTCGGAGCCGGACGGGAAGAGCACTTCCGACTGGAAGACGAAACGGTCGCCGACGATGCGGATGTTCTCGCGGTCGGACAGGATCTCGCGCAGGCGGCCGAAGAAATCCGAGCGGTAGCGGTTGAGCTCCTGCACGCGCTGCGCCAGCGCGACGTTGAGGCGGCGGCCGAGGTCGGCGATCTTGGTGTTGGATTCGCGGTCGCGCGCCTCCGACACGTCGAGCGCGTCCTCGAGCGCGGCGATCTGCTTCCTGAGCGCGGCGATCTGCTGGTTGAGCAGCTCGACCTGGGAGAGCGCGCGCTGGCTGATCTGGCGCTCGGCGTCGAGTTCGCCCGCCACCGCGCTCAGCCTCGCATTGGCCTCGGAGTCGGCCCCGGCGCCCTGGTCCAGGAGCTCCTGCAGGCGCGAGCGCTCGCTTTCGGCAGCAGACAGCGAGGCCTGCAGATTGGCGATGCTGTCCTGGGCGTCCTGGCTGCTGGTCTGCTCCAGCGCCAGCAGCTGGGTCAGCTCGTTGATCTGCGAGTTGAGCCGGGCCAGCGCCTCGTCGCGGCCGCTGATCTCGCGGCTGAGCAGGAACTGCGCCAGCACGAAGACCGAGAGCAGGAACATGATGGCCAGCAGCAGCGTCGACAGCGCGTCGACGAAACCCGGCCAGTAGTCGACGTGGCGATTGCCGCGCCTTGCCCTGGCAAGCGCCATCAGAGCCTCGTTCCGTCAGCGCGCCCCGGTCGTGCGAGACGAGGTTCCGACCTGCTGCCCGGCATGAACCTGTCCGACAATCGCTGCGCAGCGTTCGCCGACGCGGAGCTGTGGTTCGGGATCATGCCTAGTTGAGCTCCCGGTTCTTCAACTGGTCGGCGAGACGGTCGAGCGTGCGGCGCATCGCCTTCTGTTCTTCCGACTGCGCCTCGACCCAGTCGCGCATGATCTGCTGCTCGGAGCGCATGTTCTTGACGAGGCCCGAAATGCCGTCGGCGAGATTGGCCATGGCGGTGGCGACGCGGGGATTGGAGCCGCCGCCGGTCTCCTGCAGGCTGCGCAGGCGCTCCGACAAAGCGCGTATCTCGTCGGATGTTTCGTCGCGGCTTCCATCGGCGACGACCATGTCGGAAGAGAGGTCGGTGACCGAGGAGAGCCAGTTCTCGAGTTCGGTGTAGAAGCGCGTCTGCGCGCGGCCGGCCTGGAGATCGAGGAAGCCGAGCACCAGCGAGCCCGACAGGCCGAAGAGCGAAGCCGAGAAGGCGGTGCCCATGCCGGCCAGCGGCGCGGCGAGGCCGGCCTTCAGCGAGTCGAGCACCGCGCCGCTGTCGCCCGAGCCGGGGTCGAGCGACTGGATGGTGTCGCTGATCGAGCCGATGGTGGCGAGCAGGCCCCAGAAAGTGCCGAGCAGGCCGAGGAAGATCAGGAGGCCGGTCAAATAGCGCAGCACGTCGCGGCTCTCGTCGAGGCGGGTGGCGATCGAATCGAGCATGGTGCGCATCGATGCGGTCGACAGCGCCATGGACGAGGAACGCGACAAGAGCGCCTTCATCGGCGCCAGCAGCACGGGTTCGTTGACCTCCGAGCCGGCGCGGAAGGAGTTTATCCAGCGCACCTCGCGGAACAGCCGCACGGTCTGCTGGAAGGCCAGGAACACGCCGACCACGAAAACGCCGAGGATCAGGCCGTTGAGGCCGGGATTGCTGGCGAAGGCCGACGATATCTGGCGGGTCAGGATGGCGGCGATGAAGGCGACGATGGCGAGGAACACCAGCATCGACAGGACGAAGACCTGCGGGCTGGAAAGCCTGTGCGGGTCGTACTCCATCACATCCGACGAGCCGACCAGTCCCAAGGATCTCAGTATGCCCATTCTCTCGCGCCCCGAATCCCTTCCCGGCACAACCGATGCGGACTCTAAGCGGAATTGTGACGAAATTGGAAGACGCTACTGTATCGGCGGACCGGAACCGGCCCGCCGATAGCGCGATGCGGCCGATTCCGGCGGGATCAGCGTGCGGTCGCAGGCTTCTTCAGCGTCTTCAGCAGCGCGCGGTGGATCGCCTCGTTGCCGGCGACGACGTCGCCGGTCTCGAACATCGCCTGGCCGCCGGACTTGTCGGTGGCGAAGCCGCCGGCCTCGCGAACGAGAAGAATGCCGGCGCCGATGTCCCACGGCGACAGGTTCTGCTCCCAGAAGCCGTCCATGCGGCCGGCCGCGACATAGGCGAGGTCGAGGGCGGCCGAGCCGAGGCGGCGAATGCCGGCGACCTCGCCCATGACGTGGCGCAGCTCGACGAGATAGTTGCCGTGATGGCCGCGGCCGAGATGCGGCACGCCGGTGCCGATGACGGCGTCCGGCAGCTTGGTGCGGCCGGCGACGCGCAGCCGGCGGTCGTTGAGGAAGGCGCCGCCGCCGCGTTCGGCGGTGTAGAGCTCGTCCATGGCCGGATTGTAGACGACGCCGGCGACGAGCTGGCCCTGGCGCTCCAGCGCGATCGAAACGGAGAAGATCGGGATGCCGTGCAGGAAATTGGTGGTGCCGTCGAGCGGGTCGACCAGCCAGCGATGCTGGTCGTCGTCGCCTTCGACCGCGCCGCGCTCCTCCATCAGGAAGGCATAGCCGGGACGGGCGCGGGAGAGCTCGGCGTGGATGATCTCCTCGGCCTTGCGGTCGGCCTGGCTGACATAGTCACCGGGGCCCTTGAGCGAGACCTGCAGGTTCTGCACCTCGCCGAAATCGCGGGCGAGCGAGCGGCCGGCCTTCATGGCGGCCTGGACCATGACGTTGAGGAGAGCTGAGCGGGCCATGTGATGTCCTTGGCGAAGAGTGAGCAGCGAATAGCGAACAGCGAGTAGTG
>JALYWP010000101.1 GCA_030852655.1 Pseudomonadota bacterium
TGTCGCGGAAGGCGAAGGCGACGCCTTCGAGCACGGCCTGTGTCAGCGTCGCGCGATCGGCCTCATGGCCGAGCCCGGTGAATGAGCCGCGGATCGCGGCGTCATTGTGCGGCGTGCGCTCGCCGGAGAGATAGGGCAGGAAGGTGACGCCCATCGGCGGTCTCAGCGTCTCGCCAAGCTCATGCGTCAACTCGCCGGCGCTCTTGCCGGTGATGCTGCAGAGCCAGTTGAGCGAGTCGGTCGCTGACAGGATTACGCCCATCTGGTGCCAGGTGTTGGGCAGGGCATGGCAGAAGGTGTGCACCGCGCCTTCCGGGTTCGGCAGATAGGAGCCATTTGCGGCGAACAGCACGCCCGACGTGCCTAGCGACGCGAAGGCCTGGCCGGGCTTCACCGTGCCCATGCCGCAGGCCGAGGCCGCATTGTCGCCCGCGCCGCCGGCCACCGGAATGCCGGTTTGCAAACCCCATTTCGAGGCAAGCTCGGTGCGCAATCCGCCCGCCGGCTCCGTGCCTTCGACAAGGCGGGGCATCTGCTTCTCGGAAAGGTCCGTCGCAGCCAGCAGTTCGTCCGACCAGCGGCGTTGCGCGACATCCAGCCAGGACGTGCCGGCGGAATCGGACATTTCCGAGATATGCTCGCCGGTCAGCCAGAAGCGCAGATAGTCCTTGGGCAGAAGCACCTTGGCGACCTTGGCGAAGACTGCCGGTTCGTTGTTCTTCACCCACACCAGCTTTGGCGCGGTGAAGCCGGGAAACACGATGTTGCCGGTGATCTTGCGGAAGCGCGGATCGGCGTCGAGCTTCGCCGCTTCGGCGTGGCTTCTCGTATCGTTCCCCATGATACAGGGGCCCAGCACCTTGTCGGCTCCGTCGAGCAGCGTCGCGCCGTGCATGTGGCCGGAGAGGCCGATCCCTTTCACGGCTGCGAGTTCCGCACCATGCTTTGCCTTCAACTCATCGAGCGCCTTTTCAGTCGCCGCGATCCAGTCGGCCGGATCCTGCTCCGACCAGCCGGGATGCGGCCGCGAGAGTCCGACGGGCGAAGCCGCGGAGGCGATGACCGCCTGATTGGAATCGATGAGAAGCGCCTTGACGCTGGACGTGCCTAGATCGATGCCGAGATACATGCTTCTCCTCCCGGCCCTTCCCCGTTGGCCGCCATGCGGTTCGCCCGTTTCGGCACCGCACTTCCTCCTCGCGAGATCCTACAGCGCAAAAATGGGTGGTGCGCAACCATTGCACACGCATCACGGCCGCTCCAGATAGTCGCGCGCGATTTCCTTCAGTCGCGCCTCGCCGAAACTCTCGCCGTGTCCGCCATGGACGATGCGGAGCGACAGGTCGAGGAGCTTGCGCATCGTGGCGCGGTAGTCGTCCCGGTCGGAACACCACATGTCGTCGATCAGCGTGTCGTCATAGACGGCGTCGCCCGAAAACAGCAGCCCGTCGCGTTCGTCGTAGAGTCCGATGCAGCCGAAGGAATGGCCAGGCAGATCGAGCACAGTGAAGCTGCGGTCGCCGGTGTCGATCCTGTCGCCCTCGTCGAGGATGCGGGTCAGCGGCGCCGGGCGGATGCGGTAGTCCTGCACCCGCCAACTCGGAACGGGCAGCCGCGTCACCGGCTCGGCAAGGGCGCGGAACTCGTCGGCGAAGGTCCAACGGTCGTCCATCGTCGCGAAGGCGTCGGCTTCGCGGCGCGGACCCGCGCGATCGGCGAACTCGTGAAGCGAGCCGACATGGTCGGCATGGACATGGGTGGCGACCGCCAGCACCGGCTTGCCTTGCGTCAGGTCGAGCAGCGGCAAAAGGGGCGCCAGCCCCATGCCGGCGTCGATCACGAGGTCGAGATCGCGGCCTTTGAGGTGATAGAAATTCGCCCTGAAATAGTCGTTCAGGAACGGTTCGGTAAATGCGACGAGGCTCGTGCCAAGGGTGGAATCGGGCGACGTTCTCGAAAACCATGACTGGCCTGCTGGCAATGCTTCCGGCTGCAAGCTCGATCTCCTCGAAGATGTAACAACCGGATAGGGACAGGAAATCCGCGGCCGGGCAAGGGCCTGCCGGCTGCGGCCGCCGGCCGCGGCATCAGCCGGAAGCTACGGCGCTCCGCCTTGGCACCCAAGGCTTTCACTTTTCGTCAACCATGAATCGCTAAATTACGGGAAGCTCCGGCGCCGGGCCCGAGCGTGTAGCCGAGTGGAACAGTGCCCGTGACCAAGCCGTCCGCACCGCAGCAATTCCCCGAAACAATCTCGCGCCGTGCCGCACTTCTCGGTCTCGGCTCGGCGGCAATCGTCGCCGGCACGGGCTGCTCGCGATCGATCGATATGGCGGCGCTCGAAGTCCCTGCCTATCAGATCGACGACATCACGACCGGCTCGATCCGGCCGAAGATCAGCGTCGACCGCCAGGTGACGTCACCGGAACTGATGTATGCGTCGTTCACCGACGAGAATTTCACCCTGCCCGAAGTGCCGTTCAAGAAGATCGAACCGAAATGGCGCCGCCAGGTGGTTGTCGATCCGACCGGCGAGGCGCCGGGCACCATCGTGGTCCGGTCACAGGAACGCTTCCTCTATTACGTGCAACCGGGCGGCGACGCGCTGCGCTACGGCGTCGGTATCGGACGTGAGGGATTCGCCTGGTCCGGCCGCGCCAACATCCGGTACGGCAAGAAGTGGCCTACCTGGACGCCGCCGGCCGAAATGATCAAACGTCAGCCGGAGCTGGCAAAATGGCGCGGCGGCCAACCCGGCGGCCTCGACAACCCGCTTGGCGCGCGCGCGCTCTACATCTTCCAGGACGGTCGTGACACCGGCTACCGCATCCATGGCTCGCCCGAATGGTGGACCATCGGCCAGGCCATGTCATCGGGCTGCGTGCGCATGATCAACCAGGACGTCATCGACCTGTTCAACCGGGTGCACGGCAAGACCCCGGTCGTAGTGGCGTAGGCTTTCGATCTCCCCTCCCAGTATCGTCATTCGGAGCCGCGAAGCGGAAGGCGGGATCCAGCACGTCGGTCCTGATCCGGTCATCCTGCAGCGTCCGATTTCGAACTGTGCGCATCTCGTTCTCCAGCGTCTCTGCTCTGGTTTCCGGGTTCCGCTTCGCGCCCCCGGAATGACGGAGGGGGCGAGGATAGGCGCGCTTCATTGTCGCCACGCCCTGCTTTCGCAGTCTGGCCATTTCAAAGAACCTTCTCGCCACGGGAGAAGAAGTCGGGAAGCGGGGCACGGGGCCGAGCCTCTCAATAATTTAGTACGTGGCG
>JALYWP010000108.1 GCA_030852655.1 Pseudomonadota bacterium
AGGCGGAGGACCCGCTGTTCATCCTCTACACGTCGGGCTCGACCGGCAAGCCGAAGGGCGTGCTTCACACGACGGGCGGCTATCTCGTCTATGTCTCGATGACCCACCAGTACGTCTTCGACTATCACGATGGCGACATCTACTGGTGCACGGCCGATGTCGGCTGGGTGACGGGCCACAGCTACATCCTCTACGGCCCGCTTGCCAACGGCGCCACGACGCTGATGTTCGAGGGCGTGCCGAATTATCCGACGCCGTCGCGCTTCTGGGAGGTCGTCGACAAGCACAAGGTCAACATCTTCTACACCGCGCCGACCGCCATCCGCGCGCTCAGGGGCGCCGGGGACGGGTGGGTGGAGAAGACCTCGCGCAAGTCGCTGCGCGTGCTGGGCTCGGTCGGCGAGCCGATCAACCCCGAAGCCTGGGAATGGTACTACAACGTCGTCGGCGAGAAGAAATGCCCGGTGGTCGACACCTGGTGGCAGACCGAGAATGGCGGCATCCTGATCGCGCCGCTGCCGGGCGCCACCGACCTCAAGGCGGGTTCGGCGACGCGGCCGCTGTTCGGCGTCGTGCCCGAGATCGTCGATGGCGACGGCAAGACGATAGAGGGCGAGGGCAGCGGCAATCTGTGCATCAAGGAGCCGTGGCCGGGCATGATGCGCACCGTTTTCGGCGACCATGACCGTTTCGTGCAGACCTATTTCTCCACCTACAAGGGCAAGTACTTCACCGGCGACGGCTGCCGCCGCGACGAGGACGGCTATTACTGGATCACCGGCCGCGTCGACGACGTCATCAACGTGTCGGGCCACCGCATGGGTACGGCCGAGGTGGAATCGGCGCTGGTCGCGCACGAGAAGGTGTCGGAAGCCGCCGTCGTCGGCTATCCGCACGACATCAAGGGTCAGGGCATCTATTGCTACGTCACGCTGGACGTCGGCGAGAAGCCGAGCGAGGAACTGCGAAAGGACCTGATCCAGCACGTACGCAAGGAGATCGGCGCGATCGCCACGCCCGACAAGATACAGTTCGCGCCGGGGCTGCCCAAGACGCGCTCGGCCAAGATCATGCGCCGCATCCTGCGCAAGATCGCCGAGGACGATTTCGGTTCGCTGGGCGACACCTCGACGCTCGCCGACCCCTCCGTCGTCGACGACTTGATCGCCAACCGGCAGAACAAGAAGGCGTGAACGCGACGCTGGAAAGCCGGCAGGACGGTGATGGCCACCAGGCTGCCGGCCGCGTCATGGGGCTCTGGCGCTATCCGGCCAGCTCGCTCGGCGGCGAAAGCATGACCGAGCTTGCCGTCGGGACCGATGGCGTGGAAGGCGACCGCCTGTTCGGCCTTGTCGACGTGGCGACCGGCGAGATCGCAAGGCCCGACGCCGCCCCGAAGTGGCACGGCGTGCCCTTGATCGCGACGCGGCTCGCAGGCGACGGCAGGCTGGAGGTGAGGACTCCCGGCAGCGACTGGCTTGCCGTGCCCGGCGAAGCGGCCGATCGCGCGGCGAGCGCCTTCCTCGGCTTCGAAGCGTCGATCAGGCCGTTCGGCAGTGTAGAGGCGACCGGTGACGGCACGCCGTTTTCGCCGCGCTACAAGGCGGCGCCCATCCATCTGATCACGACCGCCTCGCTGGCGGAGTTGAAGGCGCAGCATCCTGACGGCGAACCCGACCCGCGGCGGTTCCGGCCCAACATACTGGTCGACATGCAACCGGTGGCGGGACGCTTCCCCGAGACGGAGTGGATCGGCCGCAGGATCGCCATAGGCGGGTTGGAACTGTCCGTCACCGAACCCTGCCGGCGCTGCGGCTTCACCATCATCGCGCAGGACGGCTTCGCCAACGACCCCGGCATATTGCGCACGCTGGTCAGGAAGAACGCCCACAATCTCGGCGTCTATTGCGCGGTCACGCGGCCGGGCCGGGTCCGGGAAGGCGATACGATGCGGCTGATCGCGTAAAAGTTGCATCGATTGCTATTGCAATCTTTGGTTGATTAACGCAACCTCAGCGTGCCGATTCTCATCGGCGTCGATAAACGTTGGAGCGCGCGATGAAATACCGCAAACGCAATGGCAAGGACACCTGGCACTTCTGCACGAACTGCTCAAACTGGCCGACCAGCGACTATGACGAGCGGGAGGGAAAGCCGACCTACGGCGAGTTCTGCAACGAGTGCCAGTCAAAGGACGCCAACGGCACCTGCACCAAGAAATACTGACGGCATCGGCTTGCCGCCGCGCTACCGATAAAGATCGGCGCGCGTCGGCGGCAGTCCGCTGGAGCCTTTCTTCCGGGGCGTCGCCACGGTCTGGTAGATCAGCACCGAACCGCCGTCGAAACCCAGCGAGCAGCCGGTGAGGTAGAGCAGCCACAGCCGCGCCTTCGCTTCGCCGACCTCGGCGATGGCCTCGTCGAAGCGGGCATGCAGGCGCTCGGCCCACAGCCGGCAGGTGCGGGCATAGTGCTCGCGCAGGTTTTCGACGTCGTGCACCTCGAAGCCGTACGCCTCCAGGTTCTCCACGGTCATGCCGATGTGATCGACTTCGCCGCCCGGGAAAATATACTTTATCAGCGCCTTGTAGGCCGGCGCCTTGCGCCGCCAGGCGCGCCGATCCCGCTTCATGCGCCGCGTGATCGCGTGATGCAGGTAGATGCCGCCAGGCTTCAGCAGCCTGCGGACGGCCAGGAAATAGGCCTCGTGGTTGGCGAGGCCGAGATGCTCGAACATGCCGATCGAGGAGATCTTGTCGAAGCTGCCCGACAGTTCGGAATAGGGCTTCACCTCGATGGTGATCCTGTCTTCCAGTCCCTCCGCGCGGATGCGCTCGCGGGCGAGCGCCGTCTGCGCTTCCGAGAGCGAGACCCCGTGGCCGGCGACGCCGTAGTGCTTGGCCGCGTGGATCAGCATCGCGCCCCAGCCGCAGCCGATGTCGAGGAGCCGCTCGCCGGGTTTGAGGCGCAGCTTGCGGCAGATGTGGTCGAGCTTGTCGAACTGCGCCTGGTCGATGCCGTTCTCCAAATCCTTGAAGTAGCCGCAGCTGTAGACCATGCGCTCGTCGAGGAAAAGGCGGTAGAAGTCGTTCGAGATGTCGTAATGGTGGGTGATCGCCTCCTTGCTGGAGCCGCTGACATGGGGATTGCGGCCGGCCAGCCCGCCCATGCCCGAAGCGCGTCCTTTCGAGACCAGGAGCAGCGGCAGATCGCGCAGCAACTGCAGCCTTGGTAGCTGGCGCAGCCGTGCCTTGAACTTGCCATGAGGCGCACGCTCGACGATGTCGAACAGCGAGCCGTTCTCGACATCGATGGCCTTGGAGACCCAGAGCTCGACCAGCGTCGTGAAGACGGGCCGCCGAAGGGCGCGACCGACGATGCCCGGATCGTTGATGGCAAGCACCGGTCCGCCCGCCGGTCCGATCCGCTCGCCGTTCCAAAGCCGCACCGCAAAGCCCGGCTTCAATTCCTCGACCACGGTGCGGATGACCCGGGCCGCCCTCTCCTCGTTCTTCATTCCCCCTCACCTTGCCGATGCCAGGACGCTGGCGGCATGATGACTGCTATGCGTCATTGCCACAATGGCCGGGCTGTGCGGCTGTCCTGCAATTTTGACGGCGCGCCGATTTTTCGTCAGCACCCTTGTCATTTTCGTCGGGCGACCCCATCATTGCTGTGTGTTCAACAAACGAAAGGAGGTGATCCGATGTCGAGTGGTTTCGGTTTCCAGAGCGTGGCTCGGGCGGATTGTCCTTTCGGGAAGCAGCCTTCCTGACAGCGGCATGAAGCGCGGCCGGCAGCAGCAGGCTGCCGCAACGAGCCGCGTCACGGACGAAAGCACGGGGCCGCCTCCAACGAGGCGGCCCTTGCTTTTTTCCACCAGCTTCTGCCGTGGGCCTACTGCGTCAGCGCGAGACGCTCGGTGTTGCTGATGATTTCCTGCAGCGCGTTGTCGAGTTCCTCGCCGGTCGACGCCTCGAAATAGTGCTTGATGCCGGAACTGTCGGCGGTCGCGCAATTCCTTAGAACCGACTTCGCCGCCTCGCGCTCCTGCCTCGACATGTCCGTGTTGTCGAGATCGAAGCCGATCGTGAAGATTTCGATCTTGTCGTCCTTCATGTTCCTGCAGATCGTTTCAGCGCTCTGCCGCGCTTTCGAATCCTGACTGTTGAAATTGCGGCTGACGCCGGCAAAGGCGGTGTTGAACTGCCCGTCGGTCATCAGGATCGCGACCTTGGAGATCTTGCGCTGATCGTGGTCCGCGGGGCCGTCGCCCAGCTTCGCGGTCTTGATCGCGCCGCGCCATTTGGGCGACAGCATGTAATAGGTCCACTGGACGGCGATAGCGCCCGCCGTATAGCCGCTCGCCTTGAATTTCCCGATGGAATCCAGCAGCGCGCCCTGATCGGCCGTCAGCGGGATGACCTTCGCATCAGGACACGCGTTCATTCCAGATCCGCTCAGATTGTCGTCCCGATTGACCAGCGCATAATATTTCTTGCCGTTCCTGTCCTTGCGGACCGTGTCCGGACCGTCATCGGTGAAATCGGGGTTTCCGTTCCTGTCCTTGCGCTCGGTGGCGCAATTGTCGTCGCGCCGGAACGCCGAGCCGACCTTGGAGACATATGTGCCGAAAGCCGGCAGTTCGGTGGTTCCCCTCCTGCCGCCGATGACGGAATCGTCGGCAAGCGGCGGCAGGTCCGATCTGCCTGACTTCTCGGCATAGACGTTGCCGGCCAGCTGGCCGACATTCACGCCCGATGCGTATGGCACGAGCGCCACCCTGACGCGCGGATTCTTCTTGTCCTGGTATTTCAGCATCGACTCGACCGCGTTCTTCGCGGCGGCCCTTAGATCGCCGATCTTGTCCTTCCGGCCCTTCTTCTCCATCGAGCCGGTGACATCCAGCATCATGGCCACTTCGATCTTCTTGTCGGCGTAGACGGCGGCCGACATGTTTGTCACACGGCGCTGGTTGGAGAGGCCGAAAAGCGGAAAGTAGAGATCGACGTCGACATGCGCCGCGACTTCGATCGTGCTTTTGGCCTTGTCGATGACCAGCCTGTCCAGGGCCAGCCGGTCGCCGCTCACCAGGGCCGGATCGCCATTGGCCTTCAGGAAGCGCTCGATCCACTCCTGGGCGTCCTCGGCCTTGATCTTGCCGATGGTGATGTCCCGGGCCGTCGATGTGACTGCCGCATCGATCGCCTGCTTGAGGTCCGACCTGACATTGTGAAGCTGCGCGATGTTGACCGCGTAGCCTGCCGACAGCACCAGCACGGTCATGATCGCCGCCGTGATGACCGCGAAACTGCCCGAATTGTCCTTGCCGAATTCCCCGAGTCGCCGGGCGACTGCTCTGCAGTACCGCATTTTGGCCTCCATCCGTACGCATCTGCAGCGGACAGAGCAGGAATCCGGCCAACCAAGGGTCCGAAATTTGCCAATGGGAGGCGGAAGCCCAAGTCATTGATATTAATAGGACCTGCAGGGCGTTATGGTAAATGCGGGATTAATGAATCGGTCCCCCCGCCGACACGCTAACCACTTGTTTACCAGGTTGCCGGCCACCTCAGCCGAACGGGGCAAAGGCGTTCCGGATCGGGACAGCATGGCTGTTCCAACATGGGTCAATCGCACCAGGCTTCGCGACGCCCGCCGCCATAGGGGCGCACCAGTTTTTCACCAAGCAGGATCGAGGCCACGCCCTGTCCGTCCGCGGTGGTGACGTCGGCAAGAACGCGGCCGTAATATTTCGCGCCGGATATGTTCGAGATGGCGATCGGGCCGGCGCCGAACAGCGAAGCGAGCGCCTCCCGCGCCTTCTCCGCCGCGACGCGCTCGGCGTTGCAGC
This sequence comes from Pseudomonadota bacterium, assembly GCA_030852655.1. GTDB lineage: Bacteria > Pseudomonadota > Alphaproteobacteria > Rhizobiales > Rhizobiaceae > Mesorhizobium_K. The sequence continues at coordinate 5,854 of JALYWP010000108.1, forward strand.
GCGCCTTCATTTCCGGTGCGTCGATGCCGCGGATGCGGATGTTCACCCGCACGCTATGGCCCGGCCAGACGATGGCTTCGGCAAGGAACGTATCGCCGTCGAGCACTTCGACGACCACCGCCTCGACCGGCCCGCGAAAGAGCTTTGCCGCCGATGCCGGCGCGCAGGCGAGCGCAACCGCAAGGGCCGGGAGGAGGCATAATGCACGCGAATCCATGGAGAGGAATTTATTCCTCTCCATGGATTGCTGCAAGCAATTTCAGCTCGATCGATGCCCAATCATGCCAGCATCTGCACGTCCGCCGTGCGGTCGACGCCGTGATAGGGCGGTTTGGCCGGGTGGCTTTCCTGTTCGTAGGTCCAGACCTTGAAGAATGTCAGCCGGTGCGGGCCGAAACTGTGCAGCAGCGGCACGTCGGTTGCGTCGCGGCCGCGCGCGATGACGACCCGGCCGACGCGCCGCATGTTGTGCCGCGGGTCGAACGTGTACCACTTGCCATCCAGGAAAACCTCTACCCAAGCGTTGAAGTCCATCGGCGCCGGATCCGCGGGCACGCCGATGTCGCCCATATAGCCGTTGACGTAGCGCGCCGGGATGTTCATGCAGCGCAAGAGCGTGATTGCGAGATGGGCGAAGTCGCGGCAGACGCCGACCCGTTCTTCATGCGCCTGCGCGGCGGTGCGCGTCGCGCGCGCATAGCCGTAGCCGAAGGAAAGCCGGTTGTGCACGTAGTCTATGATTGCCTGCACGCGCGCCCAGCCCGGCGGCATGTGACCGAACAGGTTCCAGGCGAGATTGCTCAGATGGTCGGTTTCGCAATAGCGGCTGCCGAGCAGATAGCCGAGCACGTCGTCCGGCAATTCCTCGACCGGCGTCTCGCCTGCAAGCGTGTTGACCTCGTCCGGCTCGCCGGAATCCTCGACCACGGCGTCGTAGAGGATGCGAAAACTCCCTTCCGGTGCGACGAAGCGGCGGCACGTGTTTCCGTAGCGGTCCTGATAGACGGTGCTCGGCGCCGGCGGCGAGGTGAGGACGCGGGTCTGCCGCTTTATGTCGGCCTGCCGGTCCTTGTGTATCTCGAGAAGCGAAACGGTCGGGGTCCGTTGCTGGCACTCGATAGCAATCTCGTAGCCGAGCCGAATGAGCATGGCTGAACCTCGCAGCGTTGGTATTGTCGGAAAGACCTGCAAACCAACGCGGCGGCGCCCTTCTTGTTCCATCCGGCCAACCGTGATTCGACGGTTCCGGGCGAGGCGGTCAGAAGTCGGCGGCCAGTCCCTTGACCTCCCAGTCGCCGTAGCGGACCGGCTCGTTGCCGCCGCGCCCGCCGACTTCCTTGGGCTGCGCCGCCTCCTTCTCGCGATAGTCCCGCCTGCGTTCTTCCGCTTCGGCAAGCGCGCGTTGGGCCGCCGGCGAAAGAGACTTGCCCAGGGAGTTGCCGGGCGCCGGCGTCTGATCATTCTTGGTCATGGTTTCTCACCAGGGTCGTTGAAACGCGACAAGGTCTTTCCCATCATATAATGGCCCGCCATATAAGGCACGACGCGGCTGGATCGAACGCTTTCAACCGCCTCCAACGGAGATTGTCATGAATATCCTTCGCACGGCCATGCTGCTCGCGTTCATGACCGCCTTGTTCATGGCGGTCGGCTACATGATCGGCGGCGGCGGCGGCATGATGATAGCGTTCCTGATCGCCGCCGGCATGAACTTCTTCAGCTACTGGAACGCCGACAAGATGGTGCTGAAGATGCACCATGCCGTCGAAGTCGATGAGCGCAATGCGCCCGAATACTACGGCATCGTGCGCGATCTTTCGGCGCGCGCCGGACTGCCTATGCCAAGGACCTACCTGATCCAGAACCCGCAGCCGAACGCGTTCGCCACCGGCCGCAACCCCCAGAACGCAGCGGTCGCCGCCACCACCGGCCTGCTCGAGCGCCTCTCCTACGAGGAGGTGGCGGGCGTGATGGCGCATGAGCTGGCCCATGTGCAGAACCGCGACACGCTGACCATGACGATCACCGCGACGCTCGCGGGCGCGATCTCCATGCTCGGCAATTTCGCGCTGTTTTTCGGCGGCGGCAATCGCGAGAACAACAATCCGCTCGGCCTCGTTGGCATCCTGGTGGCGATGATCGTCGCGCCGCTGGCTGCTGCCCTGGTGCAGATGGCGATCAGCCGCACACGCGAATATTCGGCCGATCGGCGTGGTGCCGAAATTTGCGGGCAGCCTTTGTGGCTCGCCTCGGCGCTGAACAAAATCGCCCGCAGCGCCGAGCGCATCCACAACCCGGACGCGGAGCGCAATCCGGCCACGGCCCACATGTTCATCATCAACCCGCTGTCGGGCGAGCGCATGGACAATCTGTTCTCGACCCATCCGGCGACCGACAACCGCATCCGCGCGCTGCAGGCGATGGCCAATGAGGGGTTCGAGCCGCCGCGCGCGCCGCCGGCGCAGGAAGAACCCGCCGGCGATGGCGGCCCGTGGTCGCGCGGGACGCAGCCGCAGGCGCCTGCCGAACCGGAACATCCGAAGACTAATCCATGGGGGCGCAACCCGACAGGACCGAGAGGACGCCGATCGTGAACCGCCCGCAGGGGCGAAGCGCCCGGCAAGCCGGGACCAGAATCACAAACGAAACGGAGAACGCCGGAGACCGCAATGTTCCCGGCCTCGCCGCACGGAAGGCGGCGGCGAAGCTGCTTGCCGTGGTCATCGATGCCAGCACGCCGCTCGACGGGCTGACCGACAATGACAACGGCCATCCGCATTATCTCGCGCTCGACCCGCGCGACCGCAGCCTTGTCCGGGCCATCCTGACGACGGGGCTGCGCTGCCGCATCACCATCGGCAAGCTTCTGTCGCAGCGCCTGGAGCGGCCGCTGCCGCCCAACGCCACGGCGCTTTCGCATCTGCTGCACGTCGCAGCCGCGCAGATACTGTTCCTCGACGTGCCCGACAGCGCGGCCGTCGACCTTGCCGTCACCCACGCCAAATCCGACCCGCGCACGGCGCGTTTTGCAGCGCTCGTAAACGGCGTGCTGCGTTCGCTTGCGCGAGGCAAGGAAGCCGAGCTCCAGCCGACGCTCGACGCTACGCTCGACGCGCCTTCATGGTTCGCCGAGCGGCTGGCGGCGGCCTATGGCAAAGACCGGGCGGCGACGATCATGGCCATGCACCGGGTCGAGGCGCCGGTCGATTTTTCGGTGAAGGGGGATACGACAGCATGGGCCGGGCGGCTCGGCGGCATCGTCCTGCCGACCGGCGGCGTTCGCGTCGAGAAGCTGGCGGCAAACGTCTCGGATCTGCCGGGCTTCGCGGAAGGCGAATGGTGGGTACAGGACGCCGCGGCGGCACTGCCGGCCAAACTCCTCGGCGACATCGCCGGCAAGAGCGTGGCCGACCTCTGCGCCGCGCCCGGCGGCAAGACGGCACAACTGGTGTTGGCCGGCGCCGACGTGACCGCCATCGATGCCTCGAAGAACCGGCTGGCGCGGCTGGCGCGCAATCTCGAGCGCCTGAAACTGCCGGTGAAGGTCGTGCAGGCTGATTTGCTGAGCTACGAGCCGGCCGAGCCGTTCGACGCGATCCTGCTCGATGCGCCCTGCTCGTCGACGGGAACGGTGCGCCGCCATCCCGACGTGCCATGGACGAAATCGCCGGCCGATATCGAAAAGCTCGCCGCGCTGCAGGCAAGAATGCTCGCCGCCGCGGCAAAGCTCGTGAAGCCGGGGGGCCGCGTCGTCTTCTCCAACTGCTCGCTCGATCCGTCCGAAGGCGAGGAACTCTACCGCGCGTTTCTCGCCGGGGCAGCCGATGTCGCGCACGAGCCGATCCGATCGGGCGAAATCGCCGGAGTGGACGAATTCCTGACGGCTGAGGGCACGCTGCGGACCACGCCCGCCGACATGCAACTCGGATCGCCGGCAATATCGGGCCTCGACGGTTTCTTTGCCGCCCGTTTCAGGCGCGTTGCGTGAACAATCGCTCTGATTTGCGTGAAAACAGTGCGCTCGCCTTCACGTAAAATTCACTCTCGTATAAGCTGCTGAATCGACTAGTCATTCGCGGGTGGATTGGGCCCTGCGCGACCGGGGCTTGGCGTGAGCAGCGGGAGAGGGAATTCATTGGCAACCGCGACGGGCAGCACGACGCGTCTCTGGACGCTCGTCGCAAAGGAGATATGGCGCAAGACGCGCCGGCGCCTGCGCGCCGGCCCGGTCTATCGCTGGCGCTATTCCGGCCGCACGCCCGAGCGCGTGCTGATCGCGCCGCCGGATCTGCGCCTCGCCGATCCGCAGATCGCGCTGGAAATCTACTACGGCCGCTTTCCGCTTTCGGGTCATCTGGTCGAGACCGGCGGGCGCTCGCCGTTCCAGATCGAGGTGCAGAACCGGGGTTGGCTGAAGACGCTGCACGGCTTCCGCTGGCTGCGCCACATGCGCGCCGCCGGCACGGAACTGGCAGCCGCCAATGCCCGCGCGCTGGTGTCGGACTGGATAACCATCCATGGCGGCAGGATATCGGGCGTCGCCTGGGAACCGGCGACGACCGCCAAGCGCATCATCGCCTGGCTCCAGCATTCCCCCGTGGTGCTGCAGGGCGCGGAGTTTCCGTTCTATCGCGCCTATCTGAAGTCGCTTGCGGTGCAGATCCGCTATCTGCGTTCGGTGGCGAAGGAGATGCCGGACGGCAAGGACCGGCTGCGGGCGCGGATCGCGCTCGCCTTCGCGGCGCTGTCGCTGCCGGCGCCGGCATCGGCGCTGCGCAGCGCCACGCGCCACCTGGCCGAGGAACTCGACCGCCAGATCCTGCCCGATGGCGGGCATATCTCGCGCAATCCGCTGACGGTGATGGAGCTTCTCGCCGATCTCCTGCCGCTCCGCCATACCTACGCCAACCAGGCCGAGACACCGCCGCCCGCTTTGATCAACGCGGTCGACCGCATGCTGCCGGCGTTGCGCTTCTTCCGCCATGAGGACGGCGCGCTGGCGCGCTTCAACGGCATGGGCGCCACCATCCACGACCGCATCGCCGCGATCCTGCGCCATGACGACGCGCAAGGCGCGCCACTGCTGCACGCACCCCATTCCGGCTACGAGCGCCTGTCGATGGGCGGCACGACCGTCATCGCCGACACCGGCGTGCCGCCGCCGATCGACGTCTCCAACGCCGCCAATGCAGGCTGCCTGTCCTTCGAGATGTCGTCCGGCCGCCAGCATTTCATCGTCAATTGCGGCGTCGACACCTATGGAGCGGCGGAGTTCCGTCCGCTGGCGCGTGCCACGGCGGCGCATTCGACAGCGACGCTGAACGACACGTCCTCGGCGCGCTTCAACCACTCGATCCGCGTCAACGACATGGACAGCCCACCGCTGATCGGCGGGCCCCGCCACGTGCCCTGCCGGCGCACCGACGAGGCGGGCACGCAAGGCTTCATCGCCAGCCATGACGGCTATGTCGCGCGTTTCTCGCTCTATCACGAGCGCGAGCTTTCGCTGTCTTCCGGCGGCAACGTGCTCGCCGGCACCGACCGTTTCCTGCGCTCCGGCGGCGCGCCCGCGCGCAACAACGGCCGGGATTTCGTGACGATCCGCTTCCACCTGCATCCCGAAGTCGAACTCTTCCATGACGAGGAGGAGCGCCTGGTGCTCAGCGCTCCCAATGCAGATCGGTGGGTGTTGTCCTGCGACGAGGTGGCGCCCGCAATCGAGGAATCGATCTATTTCGCCGGGCTCGGCGGTCCCCGCCATAGCCGGCAGGTCGTGCTTGCCTTCAAGGCGTCCGACCTGCAGGAGGTGCACTGGCAACTGACCCGCACGCATGTGGCGGGATAGACCCGAACGCTCCTGCTCCTTGATTTCCTTGATCCCAGCCGGTAGGCGCAGCTTCTGTTGAAAGATCACCTTTCGCCTCCATTCCGGTTACAGCAAGAAAGGCTCCCCGATGGCGGTCGCCTCGAAGAACGTCCCAGCACCCGATCTCGTCCCGGTGCGCCGTGCACTGTTGTCGGTTTCCGACAAGGCCGGATTGGTCGAGTTCGCGGCGGCGCTGGCGAAGGCCGGCGTCGAACTCGTTTCCACCGGCGGCACGGCGAAGACGATCCTTGCCGCCGGCATCGCCGTGCGCGACGTGTCGGAACTGACCGGTTTTCCCGAGATCATGGACGGTCGCGTCAAGACGCTGCATCCCTCGGTGCACGGCGCCTTGCTCGGGGTGCGCGACGACCCCGACCATGCCGAGGCCATGAAGACGCACGGCATCGAACCGATCGACCTCGTCGTGGTCAATCTCTACCCGTTCGAAGAGGTCAGGCAGTCGGGCGCCAACCATGCCTCGATCGTCGAGAATATCGATATCGGCGGGCCGGCCATGGTGCGCGCCTCGGCCAAGAACCACGCCTATGTCGCCATCGTGACGGACCCGGAGGATTACGCTGCGGTGCTCAACGCGCTCGAGATGAATTTCGGCAGCCTGTCTCTTGAGTTCAGACAGAAGCTTGCCGCCAAGGCGTTTGCGCGCACGGCGGCCTATGACGCAGCGATCTCGGGCTGGTTCGCCGATACGCTTCATGTCGAGCACCCGACCTGGCGCGCCTTCGGCGGCAGGCTGGACAGCGTCATGCGCTATGGCGAGAACCCCCACCAGCAGGCGGGCTTCTACGTCACCGGCGAGAAGCGGCCGGGCGTAGCCTCGGCCCGGCAGTTGCAGGGCAAGCAGCTCTCCTACAACAACATCAACGACACCGACGCGGCCTTCGAACTGGCCAGCGAGTTCGATCCGGCGCGCACGGCGGCGGTGGCGATCATCAAGCATGCCAATCCGTGCGGCGTGGCGGGAGGCGCGACGCTTAAGGACGCTTATCTGAAGGCGCTCGCCTGCGATCCGGTCTCCGCCTTCGGCGGCATCGTGGCGGTGAACCGGCTGCTCGACGCGGAGGCCGCGGAGGAGATCGTGAAAATATTCACCGAGGTGATCATCGCACCGGACGCGAGCGAGGAAGCGAAAGCCATCGTCGCCGCGAAGAAGAATCTCAGACTGCTGGTGACTGGCGGCCTGCCCGATCCGCGTGCGGCGGGAACGAACGTGAAATCGGTGGCCGGCGGCTTGCTGGTGCAGGGCCGCGACAATGCGGTGATCGACGATCTGGAGCTGAAAGTGGTGACGAAGCGCGCGCCGACGTCCAAGGAGATGGCAGACCTGAAATTCGCCTTCCGCGTGGCCAAGCACGTCAAGTCGAACGCCATCGTCTATGCCAGGGACCTCGCGACGGTCGGCGTCGGCGCAGGGCAGATGAGCAGGGTCGATTCATCGCGCATCGCGGCGCGCAAGGCGCTCGACGCAGCGGAGACGGGCGGGCTGAACGAGCCGCTGACGAGGGGATCGGTGGTCGCTTCGGACGCGTTCTTCCCCTTTGCCGACGGACTGCTGTCGGCGGTCGAGGCCGGCGCGACCGCCGTCATCCAGCCGGGCGGCTCGATGCGCGACGACGAGGTGGTAGCTGCTGCCGACGCGCACGGCATCGCCATGGTGTTCACCGGCACCAGGCATTTTCGGCACTGATAGTCTGGCCGACGTGGAGGAAACGTCCTCTTATTTATTCCAACGCATTGATATCTCACGACAATCGAAAAAACTTTCTTCACGCCGGTTCATCCTCCCGCATAATGCCCGGCATCGCCCTCGCGGGAACACGGGTCATGAACCGGATGCTTGTGGAGGGAGGACGGCGCTGGGTTGGCCGCATGACGGTGTGCGGTTTGGGCTGAGATCACAAAACCCAGGCCCTTGGCAGGGCAAG
>JALYWP010000127.1 GCA_030852655.1 Pseudomonadota bacterium
GGACGGCCCGAGGCGGAAAACCTCGTCGGCATCTATGCGGGGCTTGCCGACACGTCGGCGGAAGCGGTCCTGAAGGAATTCGGCGGCAGGCAGTTCTCCGAATTCAAGCCGGCGCTGGCCGATCTCGCGGTGGAGAAACTCGCGCCGGTGGCCGGCGAGATGCGGCGCATATCGGCCGACCGCGCCTATGTCGATTCGGTGCTGCGCGATGGCGGCGAGCGGGCCGGAGCGAAGGCCGAAGCCACGATGAAGACCGTACGCGAGATCATCGGACTGCTTGACAATTAAGGGCTGGCGGCAGGAGCACGCGCTGGCCGGACGCTACGTCAATCGCTGCGATCTTGCCGCCCGCCCGGGCGGATGGCAAATTGCGCGCAACCGGAAGGGGGCCGAGGAGGATCGACCCGCGTGCCGCGTGGGGAGGGAGTAGGACATGGTCTCCAAACGTCTGAGTCGCGAAGCCGGGCACCGGCGCAAGTTCCTAGCGGTGGTCGACGAGACGCCGGAATGCGAGCGCGCCGTCGCCTATGCGTCAAAGCGGGCGAAGAGCACGGGCGGCGTGCTGGTGCTTCTCTATGTCATCGAGCCCGGCGACTTCCAGCACTGGCTGGGCGTCGAGAAGATCATGCGCGAGGAGGCGATGCAGACCGCAGGCGCCGCCCTCGACGTCTACGCCACCAAGGTGCGCGACCAGGTCGGCATCGAGCCGGAACTGGTGGTCCGTGAAGGCAAGGCGGTGGAGGAGATCCACAAGCTGATCGAGGAGGACCAGGACATAGCGATCCTGGTGCTGGCGGCCGGCGCCGCCAAGGAGGGTCCTGGTCCGCTGGTCGCCTCGATCGCCGGCAAGGGCGCGGCCTTCCCCATCCCGGTCACGGTGGTGCCGCAGAACCTTTCAGACGAGGAACTCGACAGCCTCGCATAGGCGCTCCAGCATCCTTCCGGATGCACGAAGCGAGCTCTGATCTGACTGGATGGAGAATTGCCCGCATGGATCTTGTGCCCCTTATCGACGCGGTGGGCGAGTCCGGCGCCGCCATGATCGGCGGAGCCGTGCTGGGATTTTCTTTCGGCTTCCTGGCGCAGCGCACTGCCTTCTGCACGCGCTCGGCGGTGCTCGACCTGACGCGCGGCCGGGATCTCTCGTCGCTGGCGACATGGGCGGCCGGCTTCGCCGCCGCGGTGCTCGGCGTGCAGGCATTGCTCACGCTCGGCCTGTTGAACGTCGCCGAGACCCGCTTCTTCTCGACGGCGCAGAGCCTGTCGGGAGCGCTGGTCGGCGGCCTCGTCTTCGGAGTCGGCATGGTGCTCGCGCGCGGATGCGTTTCGCGGCTGCTGGTGCTCGGCGCGTCGGGCAATCTGCGCGCCGTCTTTTCCGCAGTGATCGTCGGCATTGTCGGCCTTGCCACCTATAGCGGCATGCTCGTGCCGCTGCGCGACGGCGTCGGCGGCTTGTGGAGCACAACCCAGATCGGCGGCAACGACCTGCTTGCCCAGGCCGGGCTCGGACAGGCGACCGGCGTTGCGATCGGCATCGTCCTGGCGGCCGCCGCGCTTGGCCTGGCGATAACCTCCCGCATCTCGCCCTGGCGCGCGCTCGGCGGCGGCGCCGTCGGCGCAACGGTCGCCGCCGGCTGGTACTTCACTTATGCGCTCTCGACACAGGTCTTCGAGCCTGTCCAGGCCGAGAGCCTGTCATTCGTCCGGCCGCTCGCCACCACCGGCGAAATCGCGCTCGGCGGCGACACGATCGTGGGCCTGGATCAGGGCGTGCTGATCGGCATTGTCGCCGGTGCGCTTGTCGCCGCGCTTCTGTTTCGCGATTTCCGTATAGGGACGTTCTCGGAACCCGGCACGCCGTCGATCTACCGCTATGCCCTGGGCTCGGCGATGATGGGTTTTGGCGGCATCCTTGCCGTTGGCTGCACCATCGGCGCCGGCTTCACAGGCGGCTCCGTGCTCGCCGTTTCGTCGCTGGTCGGCCTTCTGGCGATGATTTCGGGCGCGGCCATCGCCGACCTCGTGGTCGATGGCGGAGGCGCGCGCAGCGTCCGATCGCCCACGCTTCCCGCCAAATAGCAGGCCGGCGCGTCCTTTCCGTCAGACCGGCGGGATCTCAACCGACGATCTTGACCGAGCGGTTCTCTTCGAGACGCACGACCGGGTTTGCGGCGAGATACTCCTCGACCACGTCCCAGATGGCCGGGCCTTCGGTCGCCTCGTTCACCGACGCCCATCCGGCCACGACATAGTCGGTCGATGGCTCGACCGGTTCGCCCGTTGCCAGCAGCGTCATGTCCGAGATGCGGCTGCCGACTTCCCTGTTCGGATCGATCGCATATCCCATGCCGCCGACCCGGACCATGTCGCCGCCCTGCTGGTAGTAGGGATCCTTGTTGAAGAGATTGTCGGCCACATCCTCGAGGATCGTCTTGATCGTCTCGCCGTTCATGGTCGAACGATACGCCGCCGGATATGTCATGGCGCAGGCATTGTGCAGGTCTTCCACCGTGACTTTGCTGCCGGGCAGGAGCGAGGCGCCCCACCGGAATCCGGGCGACAGCGCGATGTCGGCGTCACGCACCTCCAGCAGGGCCTGGCAGATGAGGTCGTCGAAGGTGCCGTTGAAATTGCCGCGCCGGTAGAGCAGCGTCTCGGTGGTGGCGAGGACGCGTTCCAATTCGGCCTCGTAGGGCGCCCGAAGGCCGGCGACCAGTTTCGTCGTGTCGGCGTGGGGTGCGATCACATCGGAGAAGACCGGGATCAACCGATGGCGGTAGCCCTTCACCTCGCCGCCCTGGATGTCGAGATCGAGGCGGGTGACGAATTTGCCGTGCGAGCCGCTGGCGATCAGCAATGTCTTGCCGACGATCACCGGCTCGGGCAGCGCGTCATGCGTGTGGCCGCAGAGGATGACGTCTATCCCCTCGACGCGGGAAGCAAGCTTGCGGTCGACGTCGAAGCCGTTATGCGACAGCAGGACCACCAGTTCCGCACCCTCGGCGCGGGCGGATGCGACATTGGCGGCGACGTTCTCCTCGCGGATGCCGAACGACCAGTCGGGCATCATCCAGGACGGGTTCGCGATCGGCGTGTAGGGAAAGGCCTGCCCGATGACCGCGACCTTCACGCCGCCCTTCTCGAAGAGCTTGTAAGCCTCGAATGCGGGCTCGTCCCATTCGGCGTCGTGGATGTTTCCGCCGAGAAACGGAAAAGGCAGCGCGTCGATGATCTCGGTGACCCTGTCGGCGCCGTAGGTGAATTCCCAATGGCCGGTCATGGCATCGGGCGACAACGCGTTCATTGCGTCGACCATGTCCTGGCCGCGGGTCTGGAACGAAGTGTAGCTGCCCTGCCAGGTGTCGCCGCCGTCCAGCAGCAGCATCCGGTCGCCGCGCACGGCCCGGATGCGATCGATGATCGTCGCGATACGGTCGAAGCCGCCCATCCTGCCATAGGTCCCGGCCAGCGCGGCGAAATCCTCGGCAGTCAGCGCATAGGCATGGGGCGTACCCGGCGCGATATCGTAAAGCTCCAGGAAATCGGCGCCGGTGACATGCGGCGGCAGGCCGGCGGCCGCACCGACGCCCAAATTCACCGAAGGCTCGCGGAAATGAATGGGCATCAGTTGCGCATGGATATCGGTGAGATGGACGAGCGTCACATTGCCCATGCTCTCGAAGTCGAGCAACGCGTTCTCGGTCAGGGACTGCTGGGCGGCCGCACGCGACCATTTTCCCGCGAGGCCGGGTCCGGCGATCGCCGACAGCGCGGTGGCCGCCATCAGGAATTCGCGTCGTGAGAACATCGCCCTCTCGCGACGCGCTTAGTGGCGCACCGACGGCGTCTCGACCGACAGGCCGGTGCCGCGCCAGGTGACGTAGACCTCCAGCGCCATCAGTTCATCCGAGAAGGCGGCGGGGAATTCGGCCCTTGTATCGCGGATGCAGCCGCGAAAGCGGTTATGCAGTGAAACCATGTCCGCCTGCTTCAGCCGGTATGTCGGAAAGCCATTGGCCTGGCCCTGGCTCAGATGGTCGGCGCGGATGTATTGGCCGGCATTGGCCTCGTGGCAGGAAGCGCAGGCGAAGTTCAACTGCCCCGTGCGCTTGTAATAGTGCTCCTTGCCGCTGTCCCACCAGCTCTGCATCTCGCCTTCGGTCAGGTCGAGCTTCACTGGTTCACCGAGAGACTGGTACTTGATGAAGGTGGTGAGCGCCTTCTGGTCGTCGGAATCGAACTTGTAGGGCTCGAGCGCCATGTTTCCTACCCGGCACTTGTCGATCTGCAGCTCGATATTGATCGGCCGCTTGGTTTCGGCATCCCATTTCGGGTAGTGCGCGGCGATGCCGGCCATGGTGACCGACGCATCCTCATGACAGGATGCGCAGGACTTGCCGGCCGCGCCTTCTACCGTGTTCCAGATCTCCTCGCCCCGCTCGACATAGAGCATGCCTGGGTTCTGGAAGGAATCGGCTTCGAGTTCCCGCGTCTCGGCTTCGCGAAACAACCAGCCCGACAGCACTTCGTCGAAGGGGAGACCCTCCTGCGCCTTGGCTCGGGTGATCATCTGCTTGCCGTCGATCTCCAGCGTCTCGTCGACCGGCCCGGCCCCGACGGCCGACAATGCCAAGCCCGACGCAAATGCTGCGCCGATGAAAACAGCGGCAAACTTCCTGTTCACGGCCTACCTCCCAAGCTGATTCCGGCGCGGCGACAAATCGCCGGCCTACTTCACTTCGATCTTTTCTTCCGTCGAATAGACGGAGCCGTCGTCATCCACCCAGGTGAATTTGAAGGTCCCGCTCTCGGCAACCCTGGCGCTGAACTCGAAATAGGGGTTCGCCGAGATCGCCGGGTCCATATCGCAGGAGAACACCGTCGCGCCGTTGAAGTCGCAGGTGAACTTGTTGATGATCCTGCGCGGGATCGCGTTGCCGTCCTTGTCCTTGCGCTGGCCCGACTCCATGTCGTGGCTGATCAGCGTCTTGATCGTGATCGTCTCGCCGGCCGCAGCCGACTTGGGCACCTTTACGCGTGGTTTGGGAGTCGCCATCCGAATAATCCTTCCTGACCGTTCAGCCGCCGCAGCCGCCGATGGTCACCTTGACCTCTTTCCTGTCCATGTAGACCGTGCCGTCCTTCATCCTCGCCAGCGCGACGATGTTCTGCGTCTGGGCGAGCCGTATGCGGGTAGTCGCCGCTGCGACGCCGCTCGCTTCGGTGAAATTGAAGGTCGCGACATCGGGTCTGGGATTGCCCTCGGCGAAAACGATCACCGACTCGACGAGATCGTCGCCGGCCATCGCGCTCTCGACCTCTACCGAGATCGGAACGGTGTTGCCGTTCTCGGCGATTTCCGGCGCGACCAGCGTCAGCTTGCCGCCTGCCTGCGGGGTTGCGCCGCCGGCGAATTCCGCGATGCGCTTTTCGGTTTCCTCGACCGAGGCAAGCGCCGGCACCGCGGGAAAGCCGGCGGCGGCGAAGGCGGCTGCCCCCGCGGCGAAGCCGAGCGCCTGGCGTCTGTTGATATCCATCCGCATTCTCCTATTCCTTGAGGGTGGCGAGATAGGCCACCGCATCCTCTACCTGTTGCGCGGTGAGGATCGTCTTTCCGGCGACATCCTCACTCACATCCGCCCCGACATCGAGCGAGTAAAAGCCGGGCATCACCGTCTGCTCGCCAAAGACCTGCTTGGGGTTGGCCACGATCGCCCGCAGCTGCGCCGGCTCCCAGCGATCCGCGACGCCGTCCATCGACGGCCCGACGGTGCCGTGGAACAGATCCTTCTTCAGATCCGAATTCACATGGCAGGCGAGGCAGTTCCCGAGCGACCGGCTCCGGAACACTTCCTGCCCGGCTGCGGGATCGCCTGGAACATCCGTAAGCGGCGCGGCAACCGCAAGGTCCTCGAACTTGACCTCGTCGGGCGAAACGTCCTCCGCGATGGCCAGCGTGCCGGGCAGGACGAAAGCCGCAGCGAGAAAAATCCCCACCTTGCTCATCGGCCCCATCCTCCATTTTCAAATCGCTGCTCGGTCATGCCGGGTCCTTCTCCGCAAATCAGTCTTGCCGCGTCGACAACGATCCCGGATCGGGGCAATGCCGTTTCCTGCATCTGCTTGCTATTCGACATCGGTCCGGCCTTGTTCGCGCAATTCGTTCAGCTTGCGGGCGTGGTACTTCTGGAAGTGTTCGCCGTTCTCGTAACCCTTGTCCGCCACCCACTGGAACATGTGCAGGAAGGTCCATTTCCCGAACGCCCCGGGCATCGTCGCGACCGCCGCCTCGGGGACGCTTCCTTCCGCCGGGGCTTCGTCGGGCAGGAAGACGATGGTCGGGGTGAAGACGTATCCCCATTTGCGCGCCGCGGTCTTCTCGGTCAGCACCTCGCCGTCGAGATCGGTGACCTCCTCGTCGCCGAACATGTTGTACTGGACGATCTTGAAATTCGCCTCGACGAAATCGCGCACCTCCGGATCGACGAGCAGTTCCTGGTGCATCCTGGTGCAGTAGATGCAGCCACGCTGCTCGAAGATTATGGCGAGGCGCTTTCCTTCCGCGCTCGCATCCTGGATGTCCTCGGCGATGTCGCGGAAGGTGATCGAGAACCAGTCCTGCTTGTGCAGTCCGTCGTCGCCGATCTCGGCGGCGGCCGGCAATGCCAGCGCGAAGGACAATGCGATTGCAGCCAGGGTCGGTCCGATCATGGCTCTGCTCCTATCCGATGGCCTGGAAGACGGGAAAGGTTTCAAGCAGCCACCATGAGAAGACCGCCATCTGCCCGGTGACGAACAGGACGCCGGTGACGACGAGAAGTCCACCCATCGCCATCTCCACCTTGCGCATGTGCTGCTTGAGCTTTGCCGCCCAGCCGAGGAAGCCGCCGGCAAAGACGGCGGCGAGTATGAACGGAATGCCGATGCCCAGCGAATAGACCGCCAGCAGACCCGCTCCGCGCGCCGCCGATCCTTCCGAGCCCGCGACGAAGAGGATCGCCGCCAGAACCGGCCCCACGCAGGGCGTCCATCCGAAGGCGAATGCCAATCCCATGACGTACGCGCCGATCGGTCCCGCAGGCTTCCGTGCCACCTGGACGCGCGCCTCGCGATAAAGCAGCGCAACGCGGAACACGCCCAGGAAATGCAGGCCCATCACGATGATGACGGCACCCGCGATCATCGACAGGACGTCGAAATATTGCGCGACGGTCCGGCCGACGATGCTGGCCGTGGCGCCCAGCGCCACGAAGACGGTGGTGAAGCCGAGCACGAAAGCGGTGGCGGCCAGCACGATGCGCCGCCGCGTGGCCGCTTCCATATCGCTGGAACGCAACTCCTCGAAGCTCAATCCCGCCAGCCAGGCGAGATAGGGCGGTACTATCGGCAACACGCAAGGCGACACGAAGGACAACAATCCCGCCAGCAACGCCCCGCCCAGACTAACATCCAGCATCGCTCACTTTCCGCGGCCGGAGTATCCGCCACGATCGCGCGCAGGGTATTCGGTAGTCCTCCTACGTTGCAAACAGCATGACGGCGACCGATGCGCGTTTTGCGGATAATTTTTCTGATTCCATGACGATTTTTAGCACCGCATTCCACGTCAAGCGCGTGGGAGTTTTCCATGCTCAATGGGCCGTTCCTGTTTCGGCAGGCCGGGCGGGGCCGAAATGCCCGGAATATGGCGGCCGGCGCCGTGGAGGCAGGAGCGCGGTCAGGTCGCCCCTGGTCGCCCCCGTCCTGATTGACACGTTCGGTTTTTTGCATCGTTATCGTTTCCATGGGCCGGCGCTGCAGCGGCCGAAACGAGGTGGTTGCACCGACTGTATCCGGCCGGGAACCGGGATGTTCGCGCTTTCCCGGGTTTCGCAAGTCCGGCGCCGCACGGGCGAATCGCGGCCTGGCCGATGGAACCGCAGGCCGGATCGTGACGCCCGCGAATACGAGGACGCTGACATGAAGATTGTTCGCGCGGCCGCGATAGGCCTCGCTATCGGCTTGACGGTTTCGGCACATTCGGCCCACGCGCAGGAGGATGTGACGCTCTACACGAGCGATGCGCCCTTCGAGGATGTGGCCTTCGGCGTCGACAGCGCCATCGTCAATCGGGGCTATGTCGTGGACTATCATGGCAGGGTCGGCGAGATGCTGCGGAGAACCGCCGAGGATGTCGGGGCGGTCAAGCCCCTCTATCGCGATGCGGAACTCTTCGCTTTCTGCTCCGCGGTCGTCTCGCGCGAGGTGATGGAAGAGAACGTCGCGAACATCGCCTATTGTCCCTATATCGTCTTCGTCTATGAGGCGGAGGCCGAACCGGGAATCGTCAAGGTCGGCTTCCGTCGCCTGCCGCAAGGCGAAGGCCGCGACAAGGTCAACCAATTGCTGGACGGCATTGCGCGGGAGGCGGCGGGCCGTTAGGGCCTCATCCTCCAGCCATCGCGTTTTGCCATCGCGGCGGAAAAGCAATCCTTTGGCGCGGCAAAAGTGGTATCGGCTTTCGCTTGAATGTGCCTGACAACAGGCCTATTTAGAATAATTCCAAAGAAGCGGCCGCCCCCGATGCGGCCAGGAGAAAACCATGTTCATCCAGACCGAGGCGACCCCGAATCCGGCAACCCTGAAGTTCCTTCCCGGCAAGGAAGTGCTTGTCGAAGGCACCGCCGATTTCCGTGACGGCGAAAGCGCGGCCGCCGCGTCGCCGCTGGCCGGCAGGCTTTTCTCCATACCGGGCGTGACCGGCGTCTTCTTCGGCTACGATTTCGTCACCGTGACCAAGGATGACGGTCCCGAATGGCAGCATCTGAAGCCTGCCATCCTTGGCGCCATCATGGAGCATTTCATGTCGGGCGCGCCGGTGATGGCGGCAGGCAGCCAGGCGACGGCTGACCGCACCGAACAGGAAGGCGAGTTCTACGACAAGGCCGACGAGGAGATCGTCGTCACCATCAAGGAACTGCTGGATACGCGCGTTCGCCCGGCGGTGGCGCAGGACGGCGGCGACATCACCTTCCGCGGCTACGAGAACGGCACCGTCTTCCTGAACATGAAGGGCTCGTGCGCGGGTTGCCCGTCATCCACCGCGACGCTGAAGCACGGTATCCAGAACCTGCTTCGCCATTTCGTGCCGGAAGTGCAGCAGGTCGAGCAGATCAGCTGACACGACGGCGCCGCTGCGGCTACCGCCGGGCGGAACGGGTGAGCTATTCGATCGGGCTGGTAGCGTAGATCCATACCGGGGTCTTGTACCGGTCGATCAGCGCTTTCGCCTCCTTCGGCCCGTCCGCCTTGATCCCCAGCCATCCCGGGAACGAAGCGCTGGTGGGGGGCCCCGGCGGCTTCAGCGCGGCTTCGAGCAGGCTCTTGATTTCCCGCGCGTCGACCCGGCCCTGTTCGGTGTCCACCTTGACCTTGGCGACGTTTGAAATGGCGGCCTCGAGCTGCGCCTCGATGCGCGCATGCGCGGCCTGCAGGTCCGCGTATTTTCCGGCCAGGCCCATATACTGGTAATAGAGGAAGCCGAGAACGATCACCGAAAGGCCTACCGCCACGGTGAAGACCTTTGCCTGCAAGGCGATCTGATCGCGCACGCCGGCGATGGAGTGCCCGATCTCCCCACGCGTCTCGAACCGCTCGCTCATGTCGACCCCCTCGTCCTCCACGGAAACGCTGTCCGGCCGCCGATGGCGGTACCGCCGCGACCTTCCCGATCAGCATCTTCCCGAATGCCGCTTCGCCGCGCGCGATGCCTGCTCATGTTGCCGACCCGGTATCGCGCCTGATGCCGGTTTACGGCTTGACGCGAGGGCAGACAACAAAAAACCGGGCCCCCCGACCCGGTTTTCTGTCTAGGACCACCCTGTTGCCGAGACGGTCCGCGGAGATTCGAATTCTTATTTCACGATGACCTTCGCCCCGACGCTGGCGCGGTCGTAGAGATCGATCACGTCCTGGTTCATCATGCGGATGCAACCCGACGACATCGCCTTGCCGATGGACTGCCATTCCGGCGTTCCGTGCAGCCGGTAGCCCGTATCGCCGCCCTTGTTGTGAAGATAGAGAGCGCGCGCCCCGAGCGCGTTCTGCGGGCCGCCGGGCATGCCGCCGCGCCATTTGGCCAGTTCGGGCTGGCGCCGGATCATCGCCGGCGGCGGCGTCCATACCGGCCATTGGCGCTTGGCGCCGACGCGCGCCGTGCCTTTCCATTCGAAACCTTCGCGGCCGACGCCGATGCCGTAGCGCACCGCCTTGCCGTTGCCGAGCACGAAGTAGAGATGCTTTTCGCCGGTATCGACGACGATCGTGCCGGGCTTTTCGCTGGTCTCGTAGTTGACCGTCTGGCGGCGGTATTTCGAGGCGACCTTGCTGATCGGGATGGCCGGCACGCGGTAGCCCGCATCGGTGCGCGCGCTGTAGCTCGCGAACGACACGCCGGTGACGCCGTCGGTAGAGCAGCCGGCGAGAGTCGTCGCCAGCGCAAGTCCGGCAGCGATGAGCAGTGATTTCATCTGCATGTGTTCCGAGTGTCCCGACCTTGGTGCCCGATTCGGGCCGCATTTTCGCCATTCTTAGGTTGCGCGACCTTTGTCTGCCAAGTGCAGATTGCCTATATGCGGCAAGTGACGCCAAGTAAGCGGCCTGTTATGGCATTTTGGCAACAGGTGTCACGAGAATGTGAAGCGAAATCAATGGGGCCCGAAGCGCGGGCCCTCCCGATACCGAGGACATGTTCAGCATGAATGTCGGAGCCGCAGCCCGCCGTTCGGGCCTTCCCGCAAAGACGATCCGCTACTACGAGGACATCGGCCTGATCAGCCCCGCGCGCGCCGGCAATGGCTACCGAGACTATTCCGGCGACGACATCCACCGCCTCGCCTTCCTGCGCCGGGCGCGCGGACTCGGCTTCTCGATCGAGCAGTGCCGCCAGTTGATGGAGCTCTACCGTGACAGGGGCCGCGCCAGCCACGACGTGCGCGAGATTGCCAGCAACCACGTCACCGCCATCGAGCAAAAGATTCGCGAGCTGGAGACAATGCGCGCGACGCTGCGGGCGCTGATCCACGCCTGCCGCGGCGACGAACGCCCGGACTGCCCGATCCTCGACGACATGGCTGGCGCGGCCGCCAAAAATTGATTGTCTGCCGGGTCGGACTACCTCCGGCTGCCGTCAACCGACGGCTCGTCGCGCCACGTCACCCGGTCGAGGCCGAGACGCATCCTCTGCCCGTCCGCGAATGCCTGGGCATAAGACCGCAGTACGAAGGAACTGACGCGCTCCTCGCCATGTTCGACGACCCTGACACACCATTCGTCGAGCGCCTCGAATATTTCGACTTCCACTCGCAGATCACGGGATCGCTCCGCAGCCAGCATGGTTTTCCTCCGTCGGGCGAAAGCATCCCTGGCGCCTTCAACCGCGGCGCCCGGTCAGCAGGCCGGCGGTTGATTGAACGATATGGCCGCCTGCGGGCTCGTGCACCAACAAATGACAGGGCGGCGCGAATAAAGCCGCGACCGCCAGGTCGACGGCATGCGCGGTCGACCGCGGGATACCGTCCCGAAACAATTCCGTCTCCAACCGGCATCATGACGTTACGGTACCGACATCTGATGGCAGCGTTGCGCATCAGGCGACATGCATATGATCGAGAAACAGGACGGCGCCACCTTCGACCTGCTGATCAGGCGCCTCGCACAGGAAACCGGCGTCAGCGAGGCGCAGGCGCGCGAACTTGTTCACCTGCTCGGCGTGGACTGGTCCTCGCTCATCCGGGAGGCGCGGATACTGCGCAATCCGGCCCGCCAGATATTCGATCGCCCTCGCTAAACAGGTTCAAATCGTGAACAAAAGCTGGCATGGTGCGCCATGCCCATCGTTTCACCGATTCTCCAGAACCCGCTTGTCGACGGCCGCCAGTCGGAGCGCGCCATGGTCGTGCGCCGCGGCGTGCAGCGGCTCTTGTCCGAGATGGGCGCGCATGTGCTGCCCGAGCTCGGCCTGGCGACGGGACGGCGAGCCGACCTCGTGGCACTGACCAGACGGGGCGACATCTGGATCATCGAGATCAAATCCTCGATCGAGGATTTCCGCGTCGACCGCAAATGGCCGGAATACAGGCTGCATTCCGACCGCTTCTTCTTCGCGACTCACCCGGGCGTACCGGCGGGGATATTCCCCGAGGAGTGCGGCTTCATCCTTTCGGACGGCTACGGGGCGGAGATCATGCGCGAGGCGCCGGAGCATCGGCTGGCGCCGGCGACCCGCAAGGCGCTGATGCTGAGGATCGCGCGCGCCGGCGCCGCGCGGCTGCTGGCGGCGGAACTCGCCGGCGTGGCGGTGCCGGCGCTGGAGGGGGAGAGCGAGTAGCGAATAGCGAAGATACCCGCGACCGCTACTCACTACTCACCATTTTCACCGCGGCGCCCGCTTCGCCAGTATCCGCTGCAGCGTCCGGCGATGCATGTTGAGCCGCCGGGCGGTCTCGGAGACGTTGCGGTCGCACATCTCGTAGACGCGCTGGATGTGTTCCCAGCGCACCCTGTCGGCCGACATCGGATTTTCCGGCGGCTCGGCGCGCTCTCCGGCGGTGCGGGTCAAGGCTGCATAGACGTCGTCGGCGTCGGCCGGCTTCGACAGATAATCGACCGCCCCGAGCTTCACTGCGGTGACGGCGGTGGCGATGTTGCCGTAGCCGGTGAGGATGACGGCGCGGGCATCCTCGCGGCCCTCGCGGATCGCGGCGACGACATCGAGGCCGTTGCCGTCGCCGAGCCGCATGTCGACCACCGCGTAGGCCGGCGGGTTGGCGCGGGCCTTGGCCACCGCCTCCTCGACGCTTTCCGCCGTGTCGACGGCGAAGCCGCGGCCCTCCATGGCGCGCGCCAGGCGCGTGAGAAAGGGCTTGTCGTCGTCGACGATCAGCAGCGAGGCATCGCCCTCGATCGTACCAATGTCCGTTGTATCGTCCGGGGTCATCATATCTGTCCGTTATGGAATATGGCTCTCAAATAAGTTCAGTAAGCCGGCTTGTCCAACTTCGCCTTGATTCAGATCATTTCGAATTTCTGTTCCGCGGCGGCCACCGGCGCGAGGAACGCCGCCCGCGGCCAGGCGACCTCGACCAGCGCGCCCTCGCCCGGCGTGTTGGAATTGCGGAATGAAAGGGTCGCGCCCGAGCGTTCGAGCAGCGTCTTGGCGATGAACAGGCCAAGGCCGAGGCCGCCGCCGCGCTCCACGCCCTGGCGCGTCGACATGTAGGGTTCGCCGATACGGCTGACGATCTCCGGCGGGAAGCCCGGCCCGTCGTCGATGACGGCAACGACGACTTCGTCGTCGTTCCAGCGCCAGTGCACGCTAACACGTTCCCGGGCGAAGTCGACGGCATTCTCGACCAGGTTGCCAAGGCCGTAGATGACCCCCGGATTGCGCCGGCCGACCGGTTCGGGCCCCTGCCGCTCTCCCGGCACCAGTCTTATCGCGATCTCGAACTCGCGGTGCGGCGCGGTGACCTCCTCGACCAGTGAGGTGAGCGGCAGGCGGGCGAGATGCGTCTCGCTTTCGGTGGACAGGCTGGTCAGCTGCTTCAGGATTTCCCGGCAGCGTTCGCTCTGCGAGCGCAAGAGCTTCACGTCCTCGGCATGGGCGGGATCGGAGCCGAGCGCGCGTTCCATCTCGCGGGCGACCAGCGCGATCGTGGCCAGCGGCGTGCCCAGTTCATGCGCGGCGGCGGCGGCCAGGCCGTCCAGCGCCGAGAGATGCTGCTCGCGCTGCAGCACGAGTTCCGTCGCCGACAGGGCATTGGCAAGCAGCCGTGCCTCTTCGGCCACGCGGAAGGCGTAGATGCCCGTGAAGGCGATAGACGAGGACAGCGCTACCCAGCCGCCGGCCACATAGATGAATGGCATGACGAGTTCGGTTCCGTCGTACCAGGGCAGCGGCAGATGGAAGACGGCAAGCAGCGTCGCCATGGCGATGACTCCGCCGCCGAGCAGCGCCGTCATCGCCAGTGGCAGCGAGGTCGCCGAAACCACCACCGGCACCGCCATCAGCAGCGAGAACGGGTTGGTCAGCCCTCCGGTCATGTAGAGAAGGCCGGCAAGCTGCAGCGCGTCGAAGGTGAGAATGCCGAAGGCCGCCAGGGGCAGCAGTCGATGCGTCGAGGGGTACCGCAGCGCGAGATAGACGTTCAGCGCGGCCGAGCAGGCGATCAGCGCCAGACAAGGCGCCACCGGCAACGGGAAGCCGAGCCCGTAGGCGACCGTCACGACGGTGATGCCCTGGCCGACGATGGCAAGCCAGCGCAGCCGCACCAGCGTGTTGAGGCGCAGCCTTTGGCTCTGGCCGAGGTCGGGCATGTTGAGGGCCATGGTCATCCTGTATAGCGGGTCGTCCGGCGATCCGCGCGTAGTTTGTTTCCATAAATCGCGGACGCGAGCCCGGTTTCCACTGCCTCTGCAACTGCCGGGCTTTCCCTGCAATTCCGGGCGGAAAAGCCGGTGCCCACTTTTCCTGGAATTGCTTTATTTTGCGCGCGGCTTGGCGCGGGCGGTCGCGCTGGCCGCGAGCGGATCGTCCGGCCAGACATGTTTGGGATAGCGGCCGCGCATGTCCGCGCGGACGTCGACCCAGGAGCCGCGCCAGAAACCGGGCAGGTCGCGTGTCGTCTGGATCGGGCGGTGCGCTGGTGAGAGCAGTTCCAACGTAAGCGGCACCTTGCCGCTCGCGATCGACGGATGGGCGTCGAGGCCGAACAGTTCCTGCACGCGGATCGCCAGCACCGGCCATTCGCCGTCATAGCGGATCGGAACACTGCTCCCGGACGGGGCGTCGAAATGCGTCGGAGCGAGGGAACTGATCCTGCGCTGCAGATCGTGCGGGACGAGAGACATCAGCCCGGCATGCACGGTGTTCCCGTCGATGCGTGCAAAGGACGCTTCGCCATGCAGGAAGGGCAGCAGCCACTCCTCGAGCGAGGCCATCAGCGCCTCGTCGGAAACGTCCGGCCATGGCGCGCCGAGGCCGCGATGCAGCCATGACAGGCGCTGGCGCAGCGTCCCGGCCTCCTTGCTGCAGTCGAGCAGTGACAGGCCGTGCTCGCGGATCGCATCGAGTATCGCACGGTCGGCCTCGGAGCCGGACGGCGGCGGCAGCATGCGTTCCGACAGCACGATGGCGCCGAGCCGCGCGGTCTCGCGCACGCGCACCACGCGTTTAGCAGGATCAAAGGCTGTCGTCCTGCGTGTCTCGATGCGATGGCCCAGCGCGGCGCGGATTTCGTCCTCCGAAACCGGCGCCGCGGAGGCAATGCGCGCGTTCTGCGCTTTGCCCTGCAGGTCGGCGACGACGAGGAAGACTTCGCCGGCGAGCGGATCGGCGGCGTCGAGCTGCGCCCCGCTGCCATTGGCGAGCACGAACCGTCCACGCTCGCCCCGCGCCCTGGCAACGCGATCGGGCCAGGCATGGAGTAGAAGGGCGCCGGCGCCGGCGTCATCCTCGGCCTCGCGGGGAGCGTTGGTCCGCGCCAGCCTCTGTGCCAAGCCTCTGGCCGCCTGCGCGCGCGGTCCGCGCTCCGCGCGAAAACGCGCCAGTCGGCGTTCCAGGTCGGCACTGTCGCCGCCAAGGCCGCGCTCGGTGATGAGCACCGCCAGTTCGGCGGCCGTCTGTGCCTGTCCATGCCGCGCCGCCTCGGCAACCATATGCGCCAGCCGGGCCGGAAGTGCGAGCTTCCGCATCGCCTCGCCCGTTCCCGTCAGCCCTCCTGCCTCGTCGATCGCGCCGAGGCTAAGAAGCAGCGCTCGCGCCTCGGCAAGTGCCGGTGCCGGCGGCGGGTCGAGGAAGCGCAGCGTCGTAGGATCGGCGACGCCGAACGCCGCGCAGTCGAGCAGCAGGCCTGAAAGGTCGGCCTGCAGGATTTCGGGTGGCGTGAAGGCGGGCAGCGCCGCGGTCTGCTCGGCGCGCCAGAGCCGGATCGCGACGCCGGCTTGCGTCCTGCCGGCGCGGCCGGCGCGCTGCTCGGCCGAGGCGCGGCTGACGCGCAGCGTCTCCAGCCTTGTCAGGCCGGTCGCCGGCTCGTAGCGCGGCAGGCGCGACAGGCCGGAATCGACCACGACGCGCACGCCGTCGATGGTGATCGAGGTCTCGGCGATGGAGGTTGCCAGAACCACCTTGCGGCGGCCGGGCGGCGGCGGGCGTATGGCCGCGTCCTGAGCCTTGCCGTCGAGCTGGCCGTAGAGCGGAACCACGTCGCAATTCTCCGGCAGCCGGCCTTCGAGGCGCTCGGCAGTGCGCTCGATCTCGCGCTGGCCGGGCAGGAAGGCGAGCACGCTGCCCGCTTCGGTCGCTACCGCCTCGCGGATCGCTTTCGCCACGGCGTCTTCGACCGGCATGCCCGGCGCGCGCTCCTCGTGGCGGATCTCGACCGGAAAGCTGCGGCCGGCGCTTTCGATGATCGGTGCGCCGTCGAGCAGTTTTGCCACCCGCGCACCGTCGAGCGTTGCGGACATGACCAGGAGCCGGAGATCGGGCCGCAGCGCGCCCTGCACGTCGAGCGCCAGCGCCAGCCCGAAATCGCCGTCGAGCGAGCGCTCGTGGAATTCGTCGAACAGCACCGCCGAGACATCAGGCAGTTCCGGATCGTCGAGGATCATGCGCGCCAGCACGCCCTCTGTGACGACCATGATCCTCGTCTTTGCGGACATCCGGCTTTCCATGCGCATCGCGTAGCCGACCGTTCCGCCCGGCTCCTCGCCGAGCAGCTGGGACATGCGGCGCGCCGCGGCGCGGGCGGCGAGGCGGCGCGGTTCGAGCAGCACGATTTTGCCGGCGGCGGCCCATGCCTGATCGAGCAGCGCCAGCGGCACCAGCGTCGTCTTCCCGGCGCCGGGCGGCGCGACCAGCACCGCATTGGTCCGCACCTCTAGCGCCTGCGCGAGCTGCGGCAGGATTTCGGTGACGGGGAGAGTTGGAAACGCCGGCATGCCCTGCGCCTTAGCAGGAGCCGCTGCGCTGCTCAATCACGGTGCCGAAGAGCAGCTATGCCACCTCCACCCACCTCCCTTCCTGGAACGACCTTGCCATCGCGGCGATGGTGCGCTCGATCAAAATGCCTTCCTCGAACCCGATCGAGACGCTCGGCTCGCCGAGCATGCGCGCGATGAGCTGCCGGCATTCGATGATCTTCAGGTCGTTGAAGCCGAGATTGTGGCCTGCCGCCGGGATGAAGCGGTCGTAGGGCGGATGATGCGGGGCGCTGAGCACGGTGCGAAAACCCTGCTCGGTGGCGCGGTCCGTGGTCACGTAGAGTTGCAGCTCGTTCATCCGCTCCTGGTCGTAGAGGATCGAGCCCTTGGCGCCGAAAATCTGGATGGCGATGCGCCCCTTGCGGCCCCAGGCGGTGCGGCTGACCGCGATGTAGCCCGAGGCGCCGTTCTCCAGCCGCAGCATGATTGTCGCGATGTCATAGACCTCGACCGCGCGCTCGCCGTCCGGCGTCCTGCGCGTCGGATAGGGTTTTGCCATGTCGCACATCACGCGGCTGACACGGCCGAACAAGGTGTAGGCGAGCGACAGCGGATGCACGCCGAAATCGTCGAGCGCGCCCCAGCCGTTGATCGCCTCGTGGCGCTGCTGGAACGGCGCTTCCGGGTCGGCCAGAAAATCCTCGTCCATCTCGATGCGGACATGGTTGACCGGGCCGATGACGCCTTCGTCGAGCAACCTCCTTATATGCCGGATCGCCGGGTTCTGGATGTAATTGTAGCCGAGCACCGCAGCCTTGCCCGATGCGCGAGCGGCGGCGAGCATCTCCTCCGCCTCGGCGAGCTTCGGCGCCATTGGCTTCTCGCACCAGACATGCTTGCCGGCGGCGAGCGCGGCCTTTGCCATCTCCAGATGAAACTTGTTCGGCGTGGTGATCGAGACGACGTCGACTTCCGCGTCGGCAATCACATTCTTCCAGTCGCCGGACGCCCTATCGAAGCCGAACTCGGCGGCCTTGCGATGGGCCAGCTCGTCGCTGGCATCGCCGAGATGAAGGAGCCGCACCGGCGGCACGTCGCCGAACACCGGTCGCACCGAGTTCCAGGCCAGCGCATGGGCCTTGCCCATGAAGCCGGTGCCGATCAGGCCGACAGCGATTTCCTTCACTGTGTGTCTCCGGATTTGCGAGTGGCAGTCGGCAGGCAGTCGGAAAGGAGTCCGCGCAGACGAACCGTTCTATTCCTCCCAGGATGCGATTGCCTATGGTCGACCCGCCGGCTGCCGTTTCTACACCGTCCCGCCAAGCTCGCTCGACAGTTCCGCGAGTTCCTTGCCGCCTGCCATCATCGTCTGCAACTCCTCCGCCGTGATCTCGCCGCGGGAAGCGGTGCCGAGCGTCTTGCCGCGGTTGAGCACGGTGAAGCGATTGCCGACCGCTATGGCGTGGCGGACATTGTGGGTGATGAAGACGACAGCGAGGCCCTTCCTGCGCACCATGTCGATATATTTCAGCACCATCGAGGTCTGGCGGACACCGAGCGCTGAGGTCGGCTCGTCGAGGATCAGCACCTTGGCGCCGAAATAGACCGCACGGCTGATGGCCACGCACTGCCTTTCGCCGCCCGACAGCGTGCCGACGGCCTGGCCGGGGTCGCGCACGTCGATGCCGATCCTCTGCATCTCCTCGCGGGTGACACGATCGCAGAAATCGAAGTCGACATGGCGGAAGGGCCAGATGCCCTTCACCGGCTCGCGTCCCATGAAGAAATTGCGGGTCACGCTCATCAGCGGGATCATCGCCAGGTCCTGGTAGACCGTCGCGATGCCGGCATCGAGCGCATCGCGCGGCCCGGAGAAGGAGACAGGCTTGCCGTCGATCAGCATCTGTCCTCTGGACGGCTTGTGCACGCCGGCCATGGTCTTGATGAAGGTCGACTTGCCGGCGCCATTGTCGCCGAGAAGGCAATGGACCTCGCCGGCATTGACCGTGAACGACACGCCCGACAGCGCGATGACGGAGCCGAAATGCTTCTCGATGTCGCGCATTTCCACGAGCGGTGCGGGGGAGGGGGCAGACATCAGCGTTCTCCCGTCACGCGCTTGCGGATGATGTTGTTGAAGAACACCGCCATCAGCAGCATCCCGCCGAGGAAGACCAGATACCAGTCCTGGTCGATCGTGGTGTAGGTGAGGCCGATCAGCACCATGCCGAAGATGACAGCGCCGACCGCCGCGCCCACCACCGAGCCGTAGCCACCGGTCAGCAGGCAGCCGCCGATGACGGCGGCGATGATCGCCTCGAATTCCTTCTGGAAACCGCGCCTTGCGTCCGTGGAGCCGGAATCGAGCACGGTCAGGATCGCGACCAGCGCAGCGCAACATGCCGTAACCATGAACAGCGACGTCTTCACCCGCCGGACCGGCACGCCGGAATTGCGGGCCGCATCCGGGTCGCCGCCCGAGGCGAAGATCCAGTTGCCGTAGCGCGTGCGTGTCAGGACCCAGGCGGCCAGGACCGCGATCAGCGCGAACCAGATGATCTCGACCGGAACCCCTGTAACCTTGGGCTGGCCGTTGGGAAACTTGGCCAGGAGGTCGTTCTCGGCAAGCCAGGCGAACAGGCCCTCCAGCGCGTCGCCGGCGAATATCTCGTAGAAGAAGGCGTCCAGCGGGCTTCCGGTCGCCGCCTCGCGCACGCCGCGAAGCTGCGTCGAGCCGCCGGTCGCCCATTTGAGCCCGACCAGCGACAGGCCGCGCAGGATGAACAGGAAGGCGAGCGTCACGATGAAGGAAGGAAGGCCGGTGTGAATGACGATCTGGCCGTTGGCGAGACCCATGGCCGCCGCGAAGACCAGCGTGATGACGATCGCCAGGGGCAGCGAAAAGCCCAGCGTGACGACACAGGCGGCGAAGATCAGTCCCGTGAACGCCACCATCGAACCCACCGACAGGTCGAACTCGCCGCCGACCATGAGCAGCGAGGCGCCAACCGCCAGTATGCCGAGCTGGGCCGCCGGCGCCATGAAATTCATGATGCCGGAGAATTCGAACATCACGCTGTTCGCGACAACCAGGAAGAAGAACGTTACGATCGCCAGGCCGAGAATGGCTCCCAATTCGGGGCGCCTCAGCAGACGGACGAGGAAGGAGCTTTGCTTCAGCCTCTCGTCAACGGCTTTTTCCTGGGCGATGCCGGTATCAGACACGTCATTCCTCCCGATTGTGGCTGCCACGGCAGTGCGCCGGCGCAGCCGGGGCCTTGTTCAGGAACCGCTCCTTGAATGCGACACGACGACCTTCATCGAATTGTCGATGTCGAATGCAGCCGCCATCGCCTCCTCGACACGGGTCAGAGGGAAGTTGTGGGTCACGAATTTGTGCAGCGGGAACGTCTTCTGGTAGCGAGCCAGCAGGCGCATGCTGTTGACGTAACCGGACGGTGGGTGGTTCGTCAGCCCTATCAATCTGATCTGGTTGGCGAGCAGGTGCTTGTGCGGGTTGATCGCGACATCGCCCACATCGGCGAAGACGCCCGCAACGAGATACACCGCACCGCGCCTGGCCATCTCCAGTCCCTCGGGTATGGCTTCCGCGACGCCCGTGCACTCGATGATGACGTCGGCACCGCGGCCTTCGGTGAGGCTGCGCACATACTCCACCCGCTCCTGCTGGGTCGTATTCTTGACGGATATGACGTGGTCGGCGCCGAACTCTTTCGCGAAATCGAGACGCAGGTCGGATTTGTCGAGCGCGATGATCTTGCCGGCGCCCATTATGTGCGCTTTCAGCACATGCAGGAGCCCCATCGGCCCGACGCCCTGGACGACTACCGTGGCGCCGGAACCGAACCCTTCGCCGCCGAACGTGTAGAGTTCCTTCGCCTTGTCCAGATTGTAGGTCACCGCCATCAATTCGGTCATCACCGCGATATTGGCGTCGAGTTCGTCCGGCACCTTGTAGACAAAGGCATCCTTGCGCACGAAGATGTTGTCGGCCCAGCCGCCCATCAGGTGGGGGGGCTCGTCGCAACAGAAAGCGTTGCCGTAGCCCTTGATGTTCTCGCAGAGGGGGAAACCGAACGTGTTGCGGCAATAGTAGCAACGGCCGCAGAGCACGTCGGGGCACATCACCACCCTGTCGCCGACCGAGAGCACCGCTCCATTGTATTCCAGTTCGGTGCGCGCGGACTTGCCGATCTCCGCTATCCTGCCGACGATTTCGTGACCTGGAAGAAGCGGGAACGGCGTGTGCGATTCAGCCGGCGTGCCGGCATACTGAACCGTCTCGCCGCGGAACGTGTGCTTGTCCGTGCCGCAAATGCCGCACATTTCCAGTTCGATGACCATCGAATCGTCGTCGACATGCGGATACGGATAGCGGCGTACTTCCAGACGCCCCGGCGCCGTCATGACCGCGGCGCTCACCTGATTGCTGCGCATTTGAATTCCCGAACTGCAAGTGGGTTGCCTGGTGGCTCGCCGCGCGGCCTTGAACCGCGCGACGAGCCGGGCGATCAGCGGATGCCCTGAGCCGAAAGTTCGACCACCTGGGCGGCCTTCTCCTGGGTGATCAGGTTCGGGCCCGAAGGCAGGTCGGCGCTCGGAACCAGCCCGTATTTGTCGTAGAGGGCGAGGATCACGACGGGCATGTAGCCCTGCAGGTATTGTTGCTGGTCGATGGCGAACGCGGCCTTGCCGTCGGCGACCGCCTGGAGCAGGCCGGCCGACAGGTCGAAGCTGCCGAGGTTGATCTTGCCTTCGGCGCCAGCCTCGGCGATGGCCTCGACCGCCGGCTCACCGGCTAGCGACGCCGTCAGCGTGACGATCGTGTCGATCTCGGGGTCGGAGGCGATGGCGGCCTTGACCTTGGCCTTCACGTCCGCAGGATCGTTCGACGTCGGCAGCACGGTCA
>JALYWP010000134.1 GCA_030852655.1 Pseudomonadota bacterium
AATGGCCGGTTCACGGCGAGATAACGGGTCCAATCGTGATGATCGGCTTCGGGTCGATCGGGCGCGGTACCCTGCCGCTGATCGAACGCCATTTCAAATTCGACAAGTCGCGCATGATCGTCATCGACCCGAGTGATGAAAACAGGAAACTGCTCGACGAGCGCGGCATTGCCTATCTGCAGGAAAGCGTCACCAAGAAGAACTACAAGAAGCTCCTGACGCCGCTGCTCACCAAGGGCGAGGGCCAGGGTTTTTGCGTCAACCTCTCGGTCGACACCGGCTCGGTCGACCTGATGCATCTCTGCCGCAAGCTCGGCGCGCTCTATGTCGACACGGTGGTCGAGCCTTGGCTCGGCTTTTATTTCGATGCCAAGGCCGACAATGCCAGCCGCACCAACTACGCGCTGCGCGAGACGCTGCGCGAGGAGAAGCGCAAGCATCCGGGCGGTCCGACGGCCGTTTCCACCTGCGGCGCAAACCCGGGCATGGTCTCGTGGCTGGTCAAGCAGGCGCTCGTCAATCTCGCCGGCGACCTCGGGCTGAAGTTCAAGACGCCTGATGTCGACGACCGCGAAGGCTGGGCGAAGCTGATGAAGAAGGCGGGCGTCAAGGGCATCCACATTGCCGAGCGCGACACGCAGCGGGCCAAGAAGCCGAAGCCGCTCGACGTGTTCTGGAACACATGGTCGGTGGAAGGTTTCATCGCCGAAGGCCTGCAGCCGGCCGAGCTCGGCTGGGGCACGCATGAGAAATGGACGCCGAAGAACGCGAGGAAGCAGAAATACGGCTGCAAGGCGGCGATCTTCCTCGAGCAGCCCGGCGCCAACACGCGCGTGCGCAGCTGGTGCCCGACGCCCGGCCCGCAATACGGCTTCCTCGTCACCCATAACGAGGCGATCTCGATTGCCGACTTCTTCACCGTGCGTGACCGGGAAGGCAAGGTGAGTTACCGGCCGACCTGCCACTATGCCTACCATCCGGCCAATGATGCGGTGCTATCGCTGCACGAGATGTTCGGAGCGGCGGGAAAGGCTCAAGCCGTCCAGCACGTGCTCGACGAAACCGAACTGGTCGACGGCGTCGATGAGTTGGGCGTGCTCCTCTACGGTCACAAGAAGAACGCCTACTGGTACGGCTCGCAGCTGTCGCTGGAGGAAGCCAGGATGCTCGCTCCCTACCAGAACGCAACCGGCCTGCAGGTGACGTCGGCGGTACTTGCCGGCATGGTCTGGGCGCTGGAGAATCCGGAGGCCGGCATCGTCGAGGCCGACGAGACGGATTTCCGCCGCTGCCTTGAGGTGCAGCTCCCCTATCTCGGCCCGGTCAAGGGTTACTACACCGACTGGACGCCGCTTCACGGCCGGCCGGGGTTGTTTTCGGAAGACATCGACGAAAAAGACCCCTGGCAGTTCCGCAACGTGCTGGTGCGGTGAGCGACAGCAGGGCTGGAACGAGAAGGGCGCCCGCGAGGCGCCCTTCTTGTAGCGGATTGGCGGCCGGCTCTACTTGCGCAGTTCCGCTTCGATCTCGTCGAGCGCCTTGTCCTTGCCGATGCCGGTGAGGAAGGCGAGACCCTTGATGACGGGAATGGTGATCGACGAGGAGACGGGCGTGGTCGCCACGATCAGGTCGGCGTTCTCCGCCATGCTCGGCGCCTCGGTCGCCTTGCACTGGACCGCGTTGAAGGTCAGCCCGCGCGCCTTCATCGCCTCGGTCACGGTGGCGTTGACCGCCGTCGAAGTGGCGACGCCGGTGCCGCAGGCGAAAAGTATGGTCTTTTGTCTTGCCATGCCGAACTGTCCTTCTTTCGATTTGTTTTCGCAATTCCCGATGGAATACGCTCCACCTTGTCCTGGAATTGCTCAGCCAAGCAAGGAACGGATGTCCTCGACGGTCCCTGCCTTGGCGAGTGCGTCGAGTGTAGCCGGGTCCTGGATCGCCGCCATGATTTCCTGCAGCATGTCGATCTGCTTGTCCCTGTCGTCGATGGCAAGCAGGAAGACGACGCCGACGGGAACCATCTCGTCCGGCTCCTCCATATTGGCGAAATCGACCGCGGCCGACAGCACGCCGAGCGCGACGCCCGGCCGGATGACGTGCTCCGGGTCGGTGTGCGGGATGGCGACGTTGAGGGCCTGGCCGAGCGGAAGCCCGGTCGGCATCGCGGCTTCGCGCCTTACCACGGCGTCGGCGTAGGACGGCTTCACATAGCCCAGCGCCTCGAGCTTTCCGGCGAGCAGCCGGATCGCCTGTTCCGAATTCTGCGCATCGAGCCCCAATGCAACCGCCTGGGGGTCGATATGGTCGATGAGAGCCAAGGAAGTCTCCATGTTGGAGCCGGCCGTCAGGACGGCCGGCTCCATATCAGGTCAGGCCGCGGTTTCGGGCTCGTCCTCGGCGCCGGCCGCCCGCTCCCAGCCCACCGTGTTGCGGTGGTAGAGGCCGAACGCGACCGCGATCACGAGGGCGATGAGCACCAGGCCGGCGACGCCGAGCCACTGGATCGCCTGTATGACCACGTAGGGGATCCACAGGAAGCCGTCCACCACCGAGGTGATCTCTACGGCGTTCGGCGGCATCTGGAAGCCCGACGCGACGGCGGCGCTGGTGAAGAGCGGTGCCAGCGCGTTGGCGACGTAGAAGCCGACGGCCAGCGTGACCGTGCCGACCACCACCATGCGGAAGACGTTGCCCTTGAGGAGCGGCGCGGTCATCGCGACGATGAAGGGGATGACGGCAAGGTCGGCGAACAGGATCACGCGGTTTCCCGGCAGGATGACCGACAGGATGATGGCGATCGGAACCAGGATCAGCGACGAGGCAATCGCCGCCGGGTGGCCGATCAGGATCGCCGAGTCCAGGCCGACGAGCAGTTCGCGGTCGCCGGTGCGCTTGCGCACGAATTCCTGCGCGGCGTCGGAGACCGGCAGAAGGCCTTCCATCAGGATCTTCACCATACGCGGCAACAGCAGCATGACCGCGGCAAGCGTCATGCCGGTGCCCAGTACCTTGGACAGGACCGTGCCGAAATCGCCGGCATTGTAGTAGCCGATGAGACCGAGCACGAGGCCGATGATCAGGCCGAGCACGACCGGCTCGCCGAACACGCCCAGCCGCCTCTCGATGGCCTCGGTGCTGAGGTCGATGCTGTTGATGCCCGGGATGCGGTCCATGAGCCAGTTGAGCGGGATGGCAATCGGCAGGATCTGGGCCGAGGCGAGATGCGGCACCGAGACGCCCGGTATGCCGTAGAACTGCTGCACGGCGCGCGCCGACCAGTCGGCGAAGAGCAGCGCAAGTGCTGCAACCAGCGCGCCGATGACGAGGCCGTAGGCCAGGCTGCCGGTCGCCGCCGTCGCCAGCGAGCCGATGAAGGCGAAGTGCCAGAAGTTCCACACGTCGACATTGAGCGTGCGGGTCATGCGGGTGAGCAGGAGCACGATGTTGACGGCGATGGCGATCGGAATGATCCACAGGCCGACCGACGAGCCGAAGGCGATCGCGGCGGCCGACGGCCAGCCAACGTCGATGATGTCGCGCTTTATGCCCGTGTTGGTGACGATCGCCTGGGCGACGTCGCCGATCGAGCCGAGCATGAGCCCGAGCACGAGATTGATGCCGATGAAGGCGACGCCGATGGTGACGGCGGCGCGGAATGCGCGTCCGGCCTTGGCACCGAGAACGATGGCTATGATGAAGATGACGATGGGCAGCAGAACCGTCGCCCCGAGCGTGTCGATGGCCGTCTTGAGGCCGGTCAGAAAGACATCCATTCCCTAAAATCTCCCCAAAAATGCCCGCCGGTCTCGGCCGGGAACATTTGTTGAGTATGTAATACCGAAGTTCACCTTCAAAGAGGCGCAAGGTGTCCCACAGGGCTTATCCCGGGGAAAATTGCTGAGGGAACAGCCCAGGGGTCACGGCGTTTCGTGCACAAATGACAAGGCCGGCGCGCAGGCCGCGCCTTGATTTCGCATGAAAATCGGGCGATTGAGATTGTCGGCTCGGAAAAGAGAGGGAAGAGATCATGACGATTGCACGCAACGTGTTGTCGGCGGGCGCAGTCGCCGGCCTCTCCGCCATCCTCGCCGGCTGCCTGGGTGGAGGCGGCGGTGGTGGTAGTCCGACGAGACCTGCCCAGACCGGCATCCAGGGCTCCTGGATCGACGCGCAGGGAACCGGCCTGTCGACGCTTTCAGGCGGCGTTTTCACCACGGTCGCCACCGACACCGGGCAGAAGCTCGCCGAGGGCAGCTATGTGGCGAACGGCGCGACGTCCGTGCAGATCACCGGCACCTCGCTGATCCGGCAGTCGCCGATCAGCTTCAACTGCCTGCTGGTCTCGAGCAGCCAGCTCAACTGCACCAGTTCGGCCGGCCAGCAATTCGTGCTGACGCGCCGCGCCTGATTTCGCAACGCGACGCGGCGGTTCGGCGGGCGGTCGCGACATTTCCTCCCGGTGGAGGATCGGCCATGGCCGGGCATTTCGATGAGTTTGAAACGCAGGACCCCGGCCACCGCGAGACCGAACTGTTCGGCCGGCTGCCGGCATTCCTGAAGCAGGCGATCGCCGACGCGCCGGGATGGGCGCGCTGGCTCGACGGCGTCGATCCCGCCCGGGTGACCAGTCGGCAGTCGCTGGCGAAGCTGCCGGTGCTGCGCAAGGCCGAGCTTGCAGAATTCCAGGCTAAGGACCCGCCCTTCGGCGGCTTCGCCGACCCGAAAGCCATGGCAGGCGCTCGGCTTTTCCAGTCGCCGGGTCCAATCTGGGAACCGCAGGGACCGGGCATCGACCCGTGGCAGTCGGCGCGCGCCTTCTTTGCGGCGGGTGTCCGCGCCGGCGACATCGTCCACAACGCCTTCTCCTACCATCTTACGCCGGGCGGCTTCATGCTCGACGAGGGCGCGCGGGCGCTCGGCTGCGCGGTCTTTCCTGCCGGCACCGGCAATACGGACGCGCAGGTCGAGGCTGCCGCGAGCCTCAGGCCCGGCGTCTATTGCGGCACGCCGGATTTCCTCAAGGTGCTGCTCGACCGTGCCAAGGACATGGGGCGCGACCTGTCCTCCTTCCGGCGCGCGCTGGTGTCTGGCGGCGCGCTTTTCCCGGCGCTCAGGCAGGACTACGCGGCGTGCGGCGTCAGCGTTTTGCAGGCCTATGCGATCGCGGAGCTCGGCGTCG
>JALYWP010000252.1 GCA_030852655.1 Pseudomonadota bacterium
TGCCGGATTTCGACCAGCGCATGCGCGAAGCCGTTCACGATGGCGTGGCGGTACATCGTGTCTCCGCGCAGCGCACCGTCATATGGTTCGTTGTCGCCGACGGTGAGCAACGGATCTTCAGCCAGCATGTCGATGAGCGGGCGGGCCACGCGGTCGTCTAGGTCCCAAAGCACGCCGACCTGCCAGGGCCGTATGTAACCCTGCATGACGGGGGTGAAGGAGTGCACCGACAGGATGAAGGGCGCCCTGCCGGAGGCTGCGGCGACCGAGGCGATCATAGCGCCGACCGCGTCGTGATAGGGGCGGTAGAATCGGTCGAGCCGGCGTTCGCGTTCCTCGGCAACCATCGGATAGTTCGCCGGCACCACCGTGCCGTCATAGAGCTGGCGGATCAGCGTCGGATCGTCCTCGCCGCGGTTGGGGTCGATGAGCAGCCGCGAGAAGCCGGCAAGAACGGCGGGCGCGCCGGCCAGTTCGGCCAGCTTCCGGGTGACCCTCTCGACGCCGATGTCATAGGCGATATGGCGGTCGAATTCGGCCGCCGGCAGGCCGAGATCGCCGTATTCTTCGGGCAGGTCGCGCCGTGCATGATCCGCGACCAGCACGACCCCGCGGCTGCGGTCGCCGTCGACGATTTCGAATGGAGCAAAGGCAGCCGTACGGGTCATCGATTCACAATCTGGGAGCGGGGCGGCATCGTGCTCGCAAGCTTCGGCGGGAACAGGGCGCACAATGCCGTTGTTTGGCCAAGCTTTTCAAGGAATTCTGATGCGCGCGTCACGATGCGCCGCAACGCCTGTGCTAAATCGATTTGGATGCCGGCGGCCGCCCGCGTTGACATGCGCTGCGAGTTCTCCGAAAAGGGGCGCCTGACGATGCTTCTGAAATGCATAAGGGATTCGAGGATGGCTAGTGCCGGCAGGCAGCGCATAGGATTTGCGTCGCACCTGCCGCTGGTTCTCCTCGCCATGGCCTTTTTCATGGCCGCCGACGTATCACAGGCGCGCGCCGATTTCCGCGTCTGCAACGCGACGCAGAACCTCGTCGGCGTCGGCATCGGCTATCGCGCCAAGGCAGGCTGGGTCACCGAGGGCTGGTGGCACATCGAGGGATCGAGCTGCAAGACGCTGATCGAAGGCCCGCTGTCATCCCGGTTTTATTATCTTTATGCGGAAGACGCCGAGCGCGGCGGTCGCTGGGATGGCCCGATCAACATGTGCGTGGCCGAAAAAGAGTTCAAGATCGCCGGCGTCAATGACTGCTTCGCGCGCGGATACCAGCGCGCCGGCTTCGAGGAATACGACACGGGCGAGCAGGCGAGCTGGATGGTTCAGCTGACCGACGAACCCGCAACGGACGGCGAGGCTGCCGTGACGGGACAGACCACTCCATGAGACGAAACCGCAACGTCAAGATACTCGCAACGATCGGCCCGTCATCCTCCAGCGAGGAAATGCTGCGCAAACTGTTCGAAGCAGGCGCCGACGTCTTCCGCATCAACATGAGCCATGCCGACCACGAGCTGATGCGCACGCTGATCGGCCGCATCCGTTCGGTCGAGAAGGCGGTCGGCCGCCCCATCGGCATATTGGCGGACTTGCAGGGGCCGAAGCTGCGTCTCGGCGAATTCGTGAGTGGTAGGCAGACGCTGAAACCCGGCCAGACCTTTACGCTCGACGACAACCCGGAGCCTGGCGACGCAAGCCGTGTCTACCTGCCGCATCCTGAGATACTGAGTTCGGTCGAACCGGGACACCGGCTGCTGGTCGACGACGGCAAGCTCCAGCTGAAGGCCGTGACCTGCGATGGCAGGTCGATCGTCTGCACGGTCGTGGCCGGCACCTCGATCTCCGACAGGAAGGGGGTCAGCCTGCCTGACACGGAGCTGCCGGTCGGCGCGCTGACCGAGAAGGATCGTGCCGATCTCGACGCCGTGCTCGAGACGGGTGTCGACTGGATCGGACTGTCCTTCATCCAGCGTCCGGACGATCTCGCCGAGGCGCGCAAGATCGCGCGCGGCCGGGCGCTTCTGATGTCCAAGATCGAGAAGCCGCAGGCAGTGGCGCGGCTGGCTGAGATCATCGACCTTTCCGACGCGCTGATGGTGGCGCGGGGCGACCTCGGTGTCGAAATGCCGCTCGAGGCGGTTCCCGGTATCCAGAAGCAGATCACGCGCGCCGCGCGGCGCGCCGGCAAGCCGGTCGTGGTGGCGACGCAGATGCTGGAATCGATGATCACGGCGCCGGTGCCGACGCGCGCCGAGGTGTCGGATGTGTCGATCGCCGTCTTCGAGGGCGCCGATGCCATCATGCTGTCGGCCGAATCCGCGGCCGGCGCCTATCCAGTGGAAGCGGTTGCGATGATGGACAAGATCGCCACCAAGGTCGAGACCGATCCGCTCTATGCCGACATCATCAACGCCCAGCGCTCCGAGCCCGAGGCGACGGGCGCCGATGCCATATCGCTCGCTGCCCGCGAGATCGCCGAGACGCTGAGGCTGGCGGCCATCGTCACCTACACGGCGTCGGGTACCACCGGCCTGCGCGCCGCCCGCGAGCGTCCGCGGGTGCCGATCATCGCACTCTCGCCGATCGTCAACACCGCGCGACGCTTGTCGCTGCTGTGGGGCACCCATTGCGTGGTCGCGCCGGACGCATTGGACCTCGACGATATGGTCGCTCGGGCCTGCCGCATCGCGCAGGAGGAAAATTTCGGCAAGCAGGGCGACCGTATCATCGTCACGGCCGGCGTGCCTTTGAGGACGCCGGGTTCGACCAACATGCTGCGCATCGCCTATATCGGCGTGAACGAAGGTTCCGTCGATCCCGAGCGCGGCCGCATCACACCGCAGAAGGCACGAAAATAGGCGATCTGCTCGATCTTCCTGTTTTCGGCTGTATCCATTTCCGGAACCGCTTGCAGCACAAGCAGGAAGCCACCCGTGCCCGGGCGAACTGTCAGATGTCTTCGCCCGCGAGCTCCTCGGATAGCGTCGCGACCTCGTTCTGGGCGCTGCGCATCATCGGATAGATGTCGAGCACGCGCTGCCAGGCCTGTAGCGCAAGTTCGTCCCGGCCGGTGTTCTTCATGATCTGGCCCATCCCCGACAGCGCGCCGAAATGCCGAGGCTCGAGCTGCAGCGTATGGTTTATGTCGGCCATCGACTTCGCGTAGTTCTGCATCACGAAATGAACGGTGGCCCGCCTGTTCCAGCCCTCGGCATAGGTGGGCTCCATGGTCACCACCTGATCGAGGAAATCGAGCGCCACGTCGAACTTCTTTCCCTCCAACGCCGTCTGCGACCAGGTCATCATCAGGTCGATCGAGGCGCTGCCGGAACGGGCCCATTCGTCGGCGATGCGCGACGCGATGCGCTCGGCGGCCTTCTCGTTACGTTCCCGCTTGAGTTGGCCGAACAGGGCGTCGAGGCGGTTCTCGGTCTGCACGTCCATGCCAGGTTTCTCGATGGCGACGGCCGGGGACAGGGCGCCGACTGTCAAAATCACGGCGCAGCAGGCAAAGAGAATCCGCATGCGCGTGAATCTATTCCCGCGCATGAAAACGTCAAATTGAATTTTTCGTGTGAGGCGCCGGCGCAAGAAGCGCCAATCAGCGATCAGCCCTGGCGCGCCTTGAAGCGCGGGGCGGCCTTGTTGATCAGGTAGACGCGGCCCTTGCGGCGAACCAGCTGGTTGCCGCGGTGGCGGGCTCTCAGGGCCTTGAGCGAGTTCTTGATCTTCATTGGTCTGGCCTGTCGAATGGGCCCATATCGGGCCGAACATAAAAAGCGCGCCCAAAAGCGCGCCAGGAATTTGTGACAGGCTCATAAACGAGGAGGGCTGCGGCTGTCAACCGCAGACGCACGGACCGGCACGGAACCCCGCTCTCCAGTCGCGCTTGCCCGGCTTCGGCCGGCATTCAGACGGGGAGAGGCCGGATGCGGGTGAAATGGCCCATCTTGCGGCCGGGGCGGGCTTCGGCCTTGCCGTAGAGGTGAAGCACCAGGTCCTGCTCGGCGAGCAAGACCTGCGCACGCTCCACGTCATTGCCGATCAGATTCTCC
This sequence comes from Pseudomonadota bacterium, assembly GCA_030852655.1. Taxonomy (GTDB): domain Bacteria; phylum Pseudomonadota; class Alphaproteobacteria; order Rhizobiales; family Rhizobiaceae; genus Mesorhizobium_K. The sequence goes on from JALYWP010000252.1 coordinate 4,064, forward strand.
ATCACGCAGTCCGAATGCCGCCTCGTGTCGCCGAGCGGCAGGCATGCGATGGCGCGGATATGCTGATCGAACTGCGAGACCGCGCAGGCGGCCTCGGTCCAATGGCCCGAATTGTGAACGCGTGGCGCGATCTCGTTGACAAGCAGCGAGCCGTCGCCGAGCGCGAAGAACTCAACCCCGATGACGCCGACATAGTCGAGCGCTTCGAGGATGGCGAAGGCGTTTCGGCAGGCGAACTGTGCGGTTGCCGCCGAGACGGCGGCCGGTACGGTCGAGCTGTGCAATATGCCGTCGCGGTGGATGTTCTCGGCCGGATCATAGGCGGCGAGCGCCCCGTCCCGTCCGCGTGCGGCGATGACGGAGATCTCGCGCTCGAAGGAGATCAGCTGTTCGAGGATCAGCGGGACGCCGCCCATCGCTGCATACAGGCCGTCCACAGCGGCATCGAAGTCGCGGAACAGGCGCTGACCCTTGCCGTCGTAGCCCAGGCGACAGGTCTTCAGCACGCCGCTGCCGCCGAAATCCGAAAGCGCCGAGGCGAGCTCCGCGTCGCTGTCCACAGGAAGAAAGTCCGCTGTGGATATGCCGATACCGTTCAGGAAGCGTTTTTCGGCAAGCCGGTCCTGGCTGAATTCCAGGGCCCTGGGTGGCGGGAAGACCGGAACGTCATCAACCAGCCGGCGCGCCGCGGCAACCGGGACGTTCTCGAATTCGTATGTCACGACGGCAGACATTTCCGCCAATTCGGCCAGCGCCGCTGGATCGTCATAGGCGGCGGTGATCTGCCGGTTTGCGACCTGTGCGGCCGGACAGTCGGCTTCCGGCTCGAGGATAACGGTGCGGTAGCCCAGCC
>JALYWP010000089.1 GCA_030852655.1 Pseudomonadota bacterium
ATTGTATAAAATATTCGAAAATGCAAGCTCGATCCTGCGCAGGAAGCTCGCTTCGTGCATCTGCCTGGCCTATACCGATGTCGTGCCGGCTGTCTTGGCGCCGGGAGGAGGACCATGTCGATTTCGAGAACGATCCTTCCTGGCGACGCCCAGGGTCAGGTCGTCGCGTCAAACGAGCCATTGAGCTTCTGGGGAGGCGTCGACCCCGGCACGGGCAACGTCATCGACGTCCACCACCCGCTTCACGGCCGCAGCCTGACGGGGCGGGTCCTTTTCATGCCGACCAGCAGGGGCTCGTGCAGCGGATCGGGCGTCCTGCTCGACCTGATCCTGTCGGGCAGGGGACCTGCGGCAATCGTGTTCTCGGAAGCGGAAGATGTCCTGACCCTGGGTGCCCTGGTGGCTGCCCGCATGTTCGGCAAGTCCACCCCCGTGGTGCGCCTCTCGCCGGAGGCTTTCGGCCGGGCCTCTCAGGCGCGAAGCTGCAGGCTGACCGATGGTCTTCTCGCCGCCGACGGAGGTGACGTGGCGTTGCTGCCGCCGGCGACCGCCGACCTCTATCTGACCCCGGCGGACGAACGGATGCTTGCAGGCCGGGAAGGCAAGGCGGCGCAGCAGGCGATGGAGATAATCGTCGCGATGGCCGCGCAACAATGCGCAAGGCGGCTCATCAACGTGTCCCGGGCGCATATCGACGGCTGCATCTATGCCAGCCCCGCGAACCTGACCTTTGCCGAGGCGATGGCCGATATGGGCGCGAAGGTGCGGGTTCCCACCACCATGAACGCCATCTCGGTGGATATGGCGAACTGGCGAGCGCAGGGCACCCCGCCGTCGCTTGGTGAACCGGCGGCGAGACTGGCTGAGGCCTATGTGCGAATGGGATGCCTGCCGACCTACACCTGCTCGCCCTATCTGCTGCCGATGATGCCGTCGACTGGCGAGACGATCGCCTGGGCGGAATCGAATGCGGTGATCTTCGCCAATTCCGTGATCGGCGCGCGCACCGCGAAGCATCCCGATTTCCTCGACCTGTGCATCGCCATTACCGGCCGCGCGCCGATGTCGGGCGTATATCTGGAAGAAAACCGCAGGCCGCAGCGCATTGTGGAAATCAAGGTGCCAGGAAGCGTGGGGGACGCGTTCTGGCCGCTCGTTGGTTACGTGGCGGGCAAGGCTGCACCGGACCGTATTCCTTTGCTGCGCGGCCTCAAGCACCAGGCGCCGTCGCGGGACGATCTGAAGGCGCTCTGCGCAGCGTTCGGCGCAACCTCGGCATCCCCGATGCTGCACGTGGAGGGACACACCCCGGAGGCATGGCTTCAGCCCACAGCGGACGCCGACAGCGTCACCATCACAAGGCATGATCTCGGCGAGGCGTGGCGCATTCTGAACGGCGGCCCCGAAGAGGTGCAACTGGTCGCAATAGGCAGCCCCCATGCCTCCGCCGACGAATGCCGCCGCGTGGCCGACGCGATGGAGCAGGCTCTCGGCGGTCGGCAGCGCTCCATCGAGGTCGCGGTGATCGTCACTGCCGGCAGGCACGTCATCGACGAGATAGGAGCTGACGGTACGCTTGCTCGTCTCTCGCAAGCGCGCATCCAGGTCTTGCCGGATGTCTGCTGGTGCTCGATCTCGGAGCCTGTTTTCCCGGGCCGCACGCGGGCAGTGCTGACGAATTCCGGAAAATACGCGCATTACGGCCCGGGCCTGTCGAACAGGCCGGTCCGTCTCGGAAGCCTCCACGACTGCATCGAAGCCGCCGTGACCGGTCGCGTTGCCTCGCGAATGCCCGACTGGCTGGCTTGAGGTCGGGCTCAGATCGATATCGTACGAGGCGTCAGGCCACCTTCCCGGTGGAATGGTCCGAACTCGGCTCCGGTTTCCCGAGCAGGCTCACCAGGCCCGACCGGATGTGCTCGATATGGGCGCGCAACAGATCGCAGGCCTGCGGGAACTTCTGTTCCTCGCAAAGGCGCAGCAATTCCGCGTGCTCCTTCACCGACCGCGCCTGGTCGCCTTCGATGCCGAGCAGCTGGATCCTCGTGTGCCGGTCGCACTCCGTCAGCAGATTGTGAACCGTGCCCAGGATGCGCGGACTGTTCGCATGCTTGTAGAGCTCGAGGTGGAACTCGGTGTTCACCTTGTTCCAGCCGTCGGCATTGTTCCGGTTGGTTGCTTCGACATAGCGGGCCTGGATTTTGTTCAGGGACTTGAAGTCGTTCGCTGTCAGATGCGGCGCCGATCTTGCCAGGAGGAAGGGTTCCAGAAGCACCCGCATGTTGAACAGCTCGTCGACCTCGTCCGCCGACAACTGCACGACAATTGCGCCACGGTGCGGGAGGATCTTGACCAGGCCCTCCCGCTCGATGAGGAACAATGCCTCTCGGACGGGGATCCGGCTCATCCCGAATTCCGCCGCCAGCGTATCCTGCCGCAATTGCTGGCCGGGGCTGAACACGCCGCGCATGATGCGGCTGCGCAACTCGTCCGCCGCCGCGGCCGCCATCGTCTTGTGCTTCATGCTCTTGCCAATGGGCGCGGTGGCCATGTCATTCGCCTCGACTCAACGATGCCGACAAATGCAGGTTTCATGCGATTATGGAAGGGCTGCCATTTCACCGTTTCCGGTTGCGAGGGGCGCTGCCGAGGCGATCACGATCGCGGCGGCGACGCTTCACAGCGCCTTTTGTTCGCCCGCCGCCAACGACGCAATGAGGTCGCCAAACCGGTCCCCCTGGACGGCGATATGGCTCCGAAGCAACCCGCGTACCGTTTCGGCCTCTCCCGCCAGGATGGCCTCGACGACCTGCGTGTGCTCGTGGAACGACGCCTTCATGCGGTTGCGGACCCGCAACTGCAGGCGGCGATAGGGCCGCAGGCGGCGGTGCAGCGCCGCGCACTGGTCGAAGAGAAAGCCGCTGTGGCTGGCCTGGTAGATGGCGTGATGGAATATCTCGTTGTCGTAATAATATGCGTCGGCATCTCCGCTTTTCACCGATCGCTCGCATTCGGCGTGTACGGAAAGCAGTTTGTCCCGGTCCTCTTCCGTATGACGCCTTGCCGCGAGCGACCCTGCCATCGCTTCCAGTTCGGCCATCACCTCGAACATCTCGTAGATGCGGTCCGGACCGGGATCGACCACGACCGCGCCGCGGCGTGGCCTTATCTCGACCAGGCCGATGGCGCCCAACTGCATCAGCGCTTCGCGGATCGGGGTGCGTGAGACCCCGAACCGGTTGGCCAATTGGACCTCGTCGAGCCGCTCTCCCGGAGCGAAGGCTCCGGTGACGATGCCGTTTTCGATCTCGTCCCGCAATTTGTGAAAAGTACCGACTGCCAAGGAAGTTGCCTCTCGCCATCCCATTTCTTGTATACAAGACTATTGACTTTGCGTGCAAGAACGACACCAATCACGACAATCGGCCGAAGTGCCGGATCAAAGGGAGGAAATAATGAAGAAATTCGCACGGATTCTCGGGCTGGCTGCGGCATTCGCCTCCGGCTGCCTGATGGCGGGCGGCGCACAGGCCCAGACCGTTCTCAAGGCATCGCATCAATTCCCGGGCGGCAAGGGCGATCCCCGCGACGAAATGGTGCAGATCATCGCCAAGGAGGTCGCGGCGGCCGATGTCGGGCTGGAGATCCAGGTCTATCCCGGTGCCTCGCTCTACAAGCCCAACGAACAGTGGAACGCCATGACGCGCGGCCTGCTCGCGATGTCGTCGTTCCCGCTCGACTATGCATCCGGCCGTCACCCGATCTTCTCGGCGACGCTGATGCCGGGTCTGGTCGGCAGCCTGGACCGGGCCGAGCGGCTGAACGATTCCGAGTTCATGGCCGATATCAAGAAGGTGATCGACGAAGCCGGCGTGGTCGTCATCGCCGACGCATGGCTGTCGGGCGCCTTCGCCTCCACCAAGGGATGCATCACCTCGCCGGATACGGTCGACGGGCAGGTCATCCGCGCGGCAGGCCCGGCATTCGAGGAAATGCTCGCCTCTGCCGGCGCCTCGATCACCTCGATGCCGTCCTCGGAAATCTACACCGCGATGCAGACCGGCGTGCTCGACGCGACCAACACCTCCTCGGCGAGCTTCGTCTCCTACAGGCTCTACGAGCAGGTCAAGTGCCTGACGGCGCCGGGCGAGAACGCGCTGTGGTTCATGTACGAGCCCATCCTGATGTCGAAGCAGGTCTTCGAGGGCCTGAACGAAGAGCAGCAGAAGGCGATCCTGGCGGCGGCGGAAAAGGCGGAGGCCTATTTCACCGAGGAGATCAAGAAGGGCGACCAGATCATGGTCGACACTTTCAAGAAGGCCAATGTCGAGGTGGTCGAGATGTCCAAGGCCGACTATGACGCCTGGCTCGCGATCGCCAAGGAATCCTCCTACAAGAACTTCGCCGAGAAGGTCGAGGGCGGTGATGCGCTGATCCAGAAGGCGCTCGCGGTGGAGTGATCCCGTAGTGTTCCCCGGGAGCAGTCCCGGGAGCGATCTCTCAGGCGGCCCGAAGGTCAAGCCGGCCGGGCCGCCGCCATCCCCGGAAGTGAGCGCAACACCATGATTGAACGCTACATAAGCGCCGTGAGCAGCGTCTCGCGGGCGCTGGGGGCATTCGCCACCTTTCTCCTCGGACTGGCGATGCTGGGAGTCTGCCAGATGATCTTCGTGCGCTACATACTGCGCGAGGCGACGATCTGGCAGACCGACTTCGTCGTCTATTCGGCGACTGCCGCCATCTTCGTCGGTGCGCCATACGTACTCCTGAAAAAAGGGCATGTCGGCGTCGACGTGATCGAGCATCTGGTGAGCGACGCGACGCGGCTCAAGCTCCGCCTGGCAGGCTGCGTGCTCGGCCTGATCTTCTGCGCGATCATGCTGGTGGCCGGCTGGATAAACTTTCACGAGGCTTGGGTGAACGGATGGACCGCGCCCACCGTATGGGCGCCTCCGCTCTGGATTCCATATTCGGCCGTGCCGATCGGCTTCGCGATGCTGTGCCTTCAATATGTCGCTGAGATCCTTCGGCTGCTCACTGACGAGAGCGCGGTGGTGATCGAGCCGGATTCGGAAATCTCGGCCTTCACGAATGCCGAACCAGGCAAAGGAACATCTTCATGAGCCCAACCACAGCCGGGCTGCTGCTCATCGCCGGCCTTTTCATGCTGCTGGGCACCGGCATGCCGATCGCCTTCGCGCTCGGGCTGGCGGCGGTCACCGCACTGCTGCTCGATGGCGGCATCGGCATGTTCTACGTGATGTCGGAGACGATGTATGCCGGCATCGCCAACCTCGCCTTCGTCTCCATCCCGATGTTCGTGCTGATGGGCGCGGCGGTGGCTTCGTCGCCCGCCGGCGGTGATCTCTATTCGGCACTCGACCGCTGGCTGAACCGCGTTCCCGGCGGCCTGGTCCTGTCCAATATCGGTGCCTGCGCGATCTTCGCCGGCATGACCGGCTCGTCGCCCGCCACCGCCGCAGCGATCGGCAAGATGGGCATTCCGGAGATGACCAAGCGCGGCTATCCGAACTCGGTCGCGGCGGGCTCGATCGCGGCGGGAGGCACGCTCGGCATCCTGATCCCGCCCTCGGTCACGCTCATCGTCTATGGCATCTCGACGGAAACCTCGATCGGCCGTCTTTTCATGGCAGGCGTCATCCCCGGCCTCATGCTGACGGCCATGTTCATGGTCTGGGCGCTCTACGACTGCAAGCGCAAGGGCTTTGACTTCGCCGGGCGCGCAATGCGCTACACTCTGGCGGAAAAACTCTCCAACCTGCCGCGCGTGCTGCCCTTCCTTCTGATCATCGCGGGCACGCTCTACGTGCTCTATGGCGGCATCGCAACGCCGTCAGAGGCGGCGGGAGCCGGCGCTTTCCTGACCATCGGCGTGGTCGTCATCGCCTACCGGCTCTTCAAGTTCCGCCCGGTCTCCAACATCTTCACGACCGCCATGCGCGAAGGCGTGATGATCATGATGATCCTGGCGGCGGCGGAACTGTTCGCGTTCGCGCTGTCGTCGCTGTTCATCACCCAGACCGTCGCCGGCGCGATCGCCGAGATGGAGGTCAACCGCTGGGTGTTGATGGCGATCATCAACCTCTTCCTGCTGGTGGCTGGCATGTTCCTGCCGCCGGTGGCGATCATCGTGATGTCGGCGCCGCTGCTGTTTCCGATCATCGTCCAGGCCGGATTCGATCCCTACTGGTTCGCGATCATACTGACCATCAACATGGAGATCGGACTGATCTCGCCGCCGATCGGGCTCAATTTGTTCGTCATCAACGCGATCGCGCCGGACATCCCGACCAAGGATATCCTCTGGGGCGCCTTGCCCTATGTGCTGGTCATGCTGCTTGCCATCGTGATCCTGTGCATCTTTCCGGGTATCGTCACCTGGCTGCCGAACCAGATGCTCGGAACCGGAATATGAGCACATCGTCGATCTTCAGCGACATGCTGCAGACGATAACGGAACGCGGCCGCAGGCTGCTGTCGCTCGGATGGCAGCCCACTGCCGCGGACGGGGCAGGCGACTTCGAGCGCGCGTGCGAGAATCTCCTTTCGCGGCGGGGCGAGGCGTCCGGCATGGCGCTGGCGGGCGACATACTCGAACGCTGGCTGCGCTCCGGCGAGGATGAGCGCCGCGCCTTCATGCTGATGATGCTCGACAAGTTCGGGCCCGACGCCGAGCGCCTCGAGCGGGCGATCGAAGCCTATCGGGAAGAGCGCTCGCCCGCGACGCTGCGCGAACTGCATGCCGCCGCCGAGCCCAGGCGGCAGGAGCTGATCCGCCGGCTCAACCTTGCGCCCAACGGCATCGCGACGCTGGTCAGGATGCGCGAGGCGCTGCTGCGCCAGAAGGCCGAGCAGCCCGATCTCGAAGCCGTGGACGCCGATTTCAGCCATCTTTTCGGCTCGTGGTTCAACCGCGGCTTCCTGGTGCTGACGCCCATCGACTGGTCGGCGCCCGCCAACATCCTGGAAAAGATCATACGCTACGAGGCCGTGCACGAGATCGGCGACTGGGACGAGTTGCGCCGCCGGCTCGACCCCGAGGACCGGCGCTGCTTCGCCTTCTTTCATCCCCAACTCGTCGACGAGCCGCTGATCTTCGTCGAGGTCGCACTGACGAAGTCGATTTCGGGCTCGATATCCGAACTGCTCGGCGAGGGCCGCGCGCCGATCCGCGCGGAGGAGGCGACGACGGCGGTATTCTATTCCATCTCGAACTGCCAGGAAGGCCTGCGCGGCATCTCCTTCGGCAATTTCCTGATCAAGCAGGTGGTGGAGGAATTGCGCCGGGAACTGCCCGGACTTGAAACCTTCGCAACGCTGTCTCCGCTGCCCGGCTTTTCCAGGTGGCTGGCGTCGGAGATGGAAACGCCTTCCGGCGCGTTGACGGACACCGACCGCGCCTGGCTCGAGCAACTCGGACAACCGGATTGGCCCGACGATCCGGAAACCCGCGCGGGAATCGAAGCGGCAATGCCGCCGGCGGTCGCGCACTATCTGCTGCGCACCCGCAACCAGCTCGGCCTGCCGACAGACCCGGTCGCGCGCTTCCATCTCGGCAACGGCGCACGGCTCGAACGCGTGAACTTCCTCGCCGACCGCTCGCCGCGCGCCATGCGCCAGTCGCACGGCGCCATGGTCAACTACCTCTACAAGCTCGATGATATAGAGACCAACCACGAGGCCTTCATCGAGCGCGGCGAGGTCGTTGCAGCCCCCGCCGTCAAGCGGCTGCTGCGCCACGAACAGCCGGGGAAGCCGCAGATATCAGGCAACAGGAAAGACAGGGAAACGACGTCGTGAGCAACCATCTGTTCGATGCGATCCGTGCGGCGATCACATCGACAAGCGCGCCTTTTCTCGAAACGCTGGAGGGGTCCGTCTGGACCTATGGCGACATGCTCGCCATGTCGGGCCGCATCGCCAATGTCTTGAGCGGCCTCGGCGTGAAGCCCGGCGACCGCGTCGCGGTCCAGGTCGAGAAAAGCGTCGAAGCGCTGATGCTCTATCTCGCCTGCATACGCGCCGGCGCTACCTATCTGCCGCTCAACACCGCCTATACGCTGGTCGAGCTCGACTATTTCATCGGCGACGCCGAGCCCAGGCTGGTCGTCTGCGCGCCAGGCGTCGAGGAAGGCATGCGCGGCGTCGCGCAAGCACATGGCGCAACGGTCGAGACGCTCGACGAGCGCGGCGGCGGTTCACTGATGGAGAAGGCGACCGGCGCGCGTTCCGAATTTGCGGATGTCGCGCGCGGCGCCGACGACCTCGCCGCCATCCTTTATACATCCGGCACGACGGGCCGCTCGAAGGGCGCCATGCTCACCCATGACAATCTCTTGTCGAACGCGCTGACGCTGCGCGACTATTGGCGCTTCACCGCTGCCGACCGGCTGATCCATGCGCTGCCGATCTTCCACACGCACGGCCTGTTCGTGGCGACCAACACGATCCTTGCGGCGGGGGCATCGATGCTGTTCCTGCCGAAGTTCGATCCCGACCGCATCCTGGCGCTGATGAGCGGGGCAACTGCGATGATGGGCGTGCCGACCTTCTACGTCCGGCTGCTGCAACATCCTGGTCTCACGCGCGAGGCGGCGGCCGGCATGCGGCTGTTCGTTTCGGGCTCCGCGCCGCTTCTGGCCGATACCCATCGCGCCTTCCACGAGCGCACCGGCCACGCCATCCTCGAGCGTTACGGCATGACCGAGACCAACATGAACACGTCGAATCCGTATGACGGCGAGCGGATCGCCGGCACGGTCGGATTTCCGTTGCCGGGCGTCCAGCTTCGGATCGTCGACCCAGACACCGGCGAGGTGCTGACCGATGGCGCCACCGGCATGATCGAGGTGAAGGGGCCGAACGTCTTCAAGGGCTATTGGCGCATGCCCGAGAAGACTCGCGCCGAGTTCCGCGACGACGGCTTCTTCATCACCGGCGACCTTGGCCACATCGACGAACGCGGCTACGTCTCGATCGTCGGCCGGGGCAAGGACCTCGTCATTTCAGGTGGCTACAACATCTATCCGAAAGAGGTCGAGGTGGAGATCGACCAGCTTCCCGGCGTGGTGGAAAGCGCCGTCATCGGTCTACCCCACTCCGATTTCGGCGAAGGCGTGACCGCAATCGTGGTGAGGAAAGGCGACGCCGCCATCGATGAGAAGACGATCATAGCCGCGCTCGACGGAAGGCTTGCCCGCTTCAAGCAGCCCAAGCGCGTGATCTTTGTCGACGAGCTGCCCCGCAACGCCATGGGCAAGGTGCAGAAAAAGGTGTTGCGGGACGCCTATGCGGATCTCTACCGGTCAACGCCGCAAAGCCGGGTTTGAGGGTCCGTCTACCGCGGGACCGGCCGGCTATTCCAGGAACGTATTGCCGTCTCAGCCGACGTCACCACGGCTGCGGGGGCTGTCGGCATATTGAATGCCGCCTACGAGCATGACCTCGTCTATCCGCCAGATCGCTCCATGTCCGCCGTTTCCGATACGCAGCTTCCGTCTGGCAACCCGGAAGACCCGTGTGGAAGTGATCCCGGCCAACGACATGTAAACGCCTTCTTTCAGCTCTCCATGAACCTCCGGCGTCCGGGCGACGGTGTGAATGATAGCAATGCGGCCAGCCGGGCAGTTTCAGGCTTCGCGCGGGAACCCAACGCCCGGTCGCCGGTTTACCTGCTACTCCCCGGTTGGACGAGGCGACCAATGAGGACCGTGAGCGCGCATTTCGACACCTATGACGAGGTGGCGGCGGCCGTCGACGGTCTGGCCGACATGGGCGTTCCGAGCAGCGAGATCGCTGTCGTCTCGCCGCGTCGCGGCGCCAAGGTGAAAATCACCGAAGCGGCCGCACTTGGCGGTGCCGTCGGCGGCATCGCCGGTCTCCTGGCAGGTCTTGGCATGTCCGGAATCCCGGGGCTTGCCCCCGTGTTCGGCATTGGCTGGCTGCTTCCCTTTCTGATCGGGGCCGCGGCGGGCAGCGTTGCTGGCGGCGTCATCGGGTCGCTCACCCACGCCGGCATCGGCGGAAGCGAAGCGCGCGTCCACGCCGAAGGCGTGCGGCGTGGCGGAACGCTGGTGGTCGCGCGCGTGCATGACGACGAGGCGCGCTGCGCCAATGCGGTCCTTCTCCGGTGCGGCGCCATCGACACGAATTCCCGACGCAGCGAATACGCCGCCGATGGCTGGGAAAGTTTCGTCGCCAGGGACATCTGGGACGAAGACATCGGCAGCGAAGACATGCCGCCCGGGGACGAGTCCAAACGCAAGTCCGGCCAGGTCGAGACCGGCCGGGACAAGACCAACCGCCGCCGCTTCGCCTGAAGGGCCGGCGCTCAGCCCGCCAGCCACATGTCGTAGTCCGACACCAGCAGATGCAGCGGCGGCTCGTCCTCCTCGATGTTGGAGAAGCGGCCGATCGGCTTTTCGAAGATATTGTCGGTCCGGTCGTCGTTGACGGTCGAGACCTCGCCGATCAGCACGTCGTCGCCCTCGCCCCAGAAGGCGTGCCAGACGCCCGGCAGCAGCGTTACGCTCTCGCCGGGATCGAGCTTCAGCAGCCCGCCCGCCGGCAGTTTGCGCAATACCCCGTCGGTCGGCACGGTCACCTCGGCCTTGCGGTCGATGCCGCCGTCGGCATCCGGCATGAACAGTTCCAGCACGAGCTTGCCGCCGCCGCGGTTGATGATGTCCTCGGCCTTCACCACGTGCCTGTGCATCGGCGAATACTGGTCCTTGCGCGAGATCATGATCTTCTCGGCATAGAGCATTCCCTTGCCGCGCGACAAATCCTCGGCGTGGCCGTTGCGTACGGTAAAGAGGAAGAGCCCCATCTCGTCGAACTTCTCCTCGCCATAGTCGGTGATGTCCCAGCCGAGCCGCGCATCGACGATGCCCGCCGGCTTCCTTCGTGCGAGTTCGTCCGGCGACCAGTAGGCGAAGGGCGGCATCACATAGCCGAAGGAGCGGATGAAGGCGTCGCCCTCGCGAATGATCTCGTTTATGCGCGACCGCTTCATGCGATCCTCCCTGATCCTGAGTGGCCTGAGCAATGCCCCGGAACGCCCGGATTGGCAAGCAAACGCAATACAGCGGCGCAAGCGGCTGCCCGGTGCGTTCCGTTTCGCCAATCGGTATTTGATGTCGGATTCGTCTGCCGCTAGATTACACGCGAATCAGTCGTTCTTCGGGGGGCCGGCGAACCACCAGATATCGGACGCACCGGACTATTCCGGCGCGAATGGCGCTGTAGGGGTACCAGCTTTCCTGATTCGGCGGATCGCGGTTGCCGCGTTCTGTATCCTGCGTTTCACAAGACATTCGAGCTTCCGCTGCCGGCATGGCCGGCGCCGGCAAGAGGACGATTCCGGCTATACCACCGATGACGAGCCCAGCCGCACATTCCGGATCGAACAGCCTCGCCGCAAGGCTGGCCTCGCGCGGCGATCTCACCACTTTCCTGATGGACCTCACCGCCGAGATCGGCGCCGATAGCTACATGCTCGTCGCCATCCTGCACGAGCAGGACCGGAATACTGCCCGCATCCTTGCCTCCAACTGGATCCATGATGCGATCGAACTCGTCGGCCGCCAGTTGATCGCCAGCCTGGCGCAGGCTCCCGCCGCCGCGCTCGGGTCACGGCCGCGCGGCGTCCTCACGACGGAGGCTCCGGCGCTGCCCGGCCTGCTCGGCGGTGAGGAAACCAGACTGCTCGACGTGCTCGGACACCGCGAGCTGTTCCCGCTGAAACTGCAGGCCGGCCGGCACCGTTATTTCCTGCTGTTTTCGGCGGAGGAGCCCGGCAGGATCGATCAGGCCGCGCTCACCGGCGCCCAGATGCGTTGTTGCTATGCACTGTCGCTGATACCGGACCTGCTGCGCGCCACGGTTGCCCAGGACCCACTGTCCGACCGCGAACGCGAATGCCTGATCTGGGTGGCGGAGGGCAAGACGACGGACGAAGTGGCCCTGATACTCGGCGTCTCGGGCAACACGGTCAACAGCTACATCACCCACACGATCCAGAAACTGTCGGCCAGCAACCGCGCCATGGCGATCGCAACCGCGATCAGAAGCGGCATCATTTGAGCGACGCGGCCCAAGCGGAGGAAGTCACCCAGTCGCTCTTCGGCGAGCGCAGGACGCTGTTCGGCGGCTTTGCGCTCGGCACCGATGCCAACCGTACCGTCACCATCCCGGACGCCGTGCGGCGCTGCCGCTGGATCGCCGTCGACATCAACGCTTCAAGCTTTACCCTGCTCTTCGCCGGCCCGTCGGCGGAGCGATATGCCCTCGCGCCTTGTTTCGATTCAAGCTATCCGGACATGTCCGAGGAGACGAAATCGATCGTCGGCGATGACTGTTCCGCTATGGCGAAACACGCCCAGGCGTCGAGCGTGCCCTGCTGGTGGGACGACCTTCCAGGCTCGGCGTCGTCGGCTTCCTTCGCGGCACTCGGCTGGACGGCGAAGATCGAGCCGGTCGTCGCCGGCACTTCGGGCATCGTGTTCCCGGTGCATGCCGAGCACGGCCGCTGCGGCGTCGTGATCTTCTTCGGGTCGGAAATCGCGCTGGCGGCCGAAGGCATGTTCGACATCCATGCCCGCTGTTTCTCGCTGTTCGATGCCGTCGCCCGGATGCGGCCAGGCGAGAACGCGAAATTCCCGTCGATCTCGAAGCGCGAGCTCGAATGCCTGAAGCTCACCGCCAACGGCTACACCAGCGACGAGATCGCGCGCCTCCTGAAGTTGTCGGTCCACACCGCCAACCAGTATCTCACCAACACGACGCAGAAGCTCGACGCGGTGAACCGCATGCATGCGGTCGCCAAGGCGCTGCGCATGGGCCTGATCGAGTAACGCATGATCCCGAAGGTCCGTCTCAGCGTGCGCCGACCGTCTCGGTCCTCTTGATGCGCGCCCGGTCGATCGCGTCGACCAGGAAGGCCGTATTGTGCAGCGGGTCGGTGTCGGGGCGGTCGAACGAGACATAGTTGACCTCGACCGATGCACGGGCATCTTCGAGGCTCAGCGCGAAATAGATGGTTGCGCCGGCCGGCCTGAGTTCCAGGTCGAGCACGATGCGCGGCGCCTCCGCCCATCCCACATGCGCCTCGCCGCCATGGCCTAGCTTCAACGTGCCCGGCATGAAGAACAGTTCCGCCGCCGAGTCGACTATGTCCGACACGGTGGAGAAATGCTCGAGCCGGATGAAGGCTATGTAGTCCGCGACGTCCACGAGACGCAGTTCGCCGACCACATCCTTGATGGCTTCCGCGACGATCGCCTCGCGGGATGCTGTATGCTTCTGTCTGATCATTGGACCTTGCGCCTGGCCTTGCTTGCGTAGACGACCCGGATCAGTTCGGCGACTGCCTGGTAGAACTGTTGCGGGATCACGCTATCGACTGAAACTTGCTTGTACATGGAGCGGGCGAGCGCCACGTCCTCGAACACCGGAATATTGTTGGCCTCGGCGATCTCGCGGATCTTGAGCGCCACGAGGTCCTGGCCCTTGGCAAGCACGACGGGAGCGCTGTCCTCCTCGCGTACGTATTTCAGCGCGATCGAGTAGTGGGTCGGGTTGGCGATGACTAGTGTCGCATGCGGCACTGCCGTCATCATGCGGCGGCGCGCCCGGTCGCGCGCCAGCGAGCGCAGCCGCGACTTGACGATCGGGTCGCCTTCCGACTGCTTCAGCTCGTCCTTGACCTCCTGCTTGGTCATCCTGAGATCCTGGCGCCAGTGGAAGCGCGACCAGACCAGGTCGATGCCGGCAATCAGCCCCATGACGACGACGATCGAGACGACTATGTCGATCGCCATGCCGCGGATGACCATTGAAAAGTCGGTGGTCTGGGTCAGCATGCCGGTGAGAAACTGCCGCAGGCTGTCGGACAGCACGAAACAGAGCACCGCGACGGCAAAGCCGAGCTTGCCGAGCGACTTCAGGAACTCGACGAAGCCCTGCGCGCCGAACAGCCGCTTCCAGCCCTTGGACAGGGATATGCGCGAGGCCTGCGGGCGAATACGCTCGCCGACGAATTGCGGCAGGTTCTGGAAGGCGGAAGCGCCGACGCCCGCGACGACCAGCAACACCAGCAGGCTTGCCACCGCCTTGCCGATCTCCATGGTTACGACGCGCGACAGAGCGACCACGTCGCTGGACGTGTCCATCGGCCAGGCGTCGGGCTTCTCCAGGAAGATCGAGAGGAATGTCCCGAGCTTCATGATGGCGTCGCCGGCGAAGAAGACGATGAACAGCAGTATGGCGACGAAGGAAGCGAGGATGCCGGTTTCGCGCGAGTTCGGCAGTTGGCCCTTTTCGACTGCGTCGCGGATCTTCTTCTCCGTGGCCTCCTCGGTTTTACTGTCTTTGTCGACGTCCTCGGCCATGGCTGTCAGGCCGCCGCGCTGGCCTGCGTGGGCAACTCGAATGCGCCCTCACGCGCCATGCGGATGGCGCCGGCCGCAATCGCCTTGCGCGCCCGCACGATGTCGGCCGACGCGACGCCGTCCGCCCCCTGGCCGAGTTCCGATTCGATCATGCGCCGCGAGCGCGCGCTGATCGATGACAGCACCGCCTCGGCGAGCGCTGCCGGGGCATTGCGCAGTGCCAGCGTGACCAGTTCGGTCGAGATGCTGTCGAACAGCGCCACGCGCGCCTTCTGCGTCAGGTGGATGACGTCCTCGAAGGCGAACAGGCGCGACCGCAGCGACTGCATGTCCGGCGCGCCCGAACGTTCGAGGTCCTGCATCACCTCGTCGAGCTTGTCCTTGTCCATCTCGTTGAGCACGCTGGCGACGCGGATCTGCCCGGCCGAGGTATCGCGCGTCGCGCTCTCGGCGAGCAGCCGGCCGCGCAGCTGTTCCTCGATGATGCCTGTCGCGACCTCCGGTATTGCCGCCATCGACATCATGCGCTTGACGACTTCGTTGCGGGCATCCTTGTCGAGCGTAAGCAGTGCGTTCGCCGCCGCCGACGGTGACAGCTTCGACAGCACGAGTGCCGCGGTCTGCGGATGTTCTTCGGCCAGGAAGGCGCCGAGCCGCGGCGGATCGAGTTTTTCGACGTCGGGCCATACAGGCGGTGGCCCTTCCTGCACCGCCTGCGGCTGCTCGACGCCCATCAGCGCGTTGACCTGCTCGGGCGTCAGCGATTCGTTGATGATCGTGTCCATGCGGTCGCCGGAGTCGAGCAGCCCGGCGCCCTCGGTGAATTCCGCCTCGAACTCGGCCACGATCTTGTCGAGATCGGCCTGGCTGATGGTGCTCAACAGCCTGGCGCCTTCCACCAGCGCCTTCAGTTCTTCCTGCTTGAAAAACTTCAGCAGCTTGCTGGCCGACGGCTTGCCCATCGCCACCAGGATGGCGGCGGCCTTCTGCGTCCGCGTCATTTCCTCCGCAGTGCTCATGCGGACGCTCTCCGGTCGCCTGTCATCAGGCCGGTTTCGGTGCGCTGACCTCGGTCAGCTTGATGCCGAAGCGCGACGGATCGTTGTCGAGAACGATGATCTCGCCCCGCGCGATGCGGCGGCCGTTGACGACAACGTCGACCGGCTCCCCTATGCGCCGGTCGAGCGCGACCGTCGATCCCTTCTGCAAGCCCATCAGATCCGACACCGCCATCTCGGTGGCGCCGAGAACGATCTGCACCTCGACGGGTATGTCCATGATCAACGACGAATTGGGGCTGATAGGCACGACGCTGGGCTGGGCTTCGGGGCGCTTCTGCTCATGCAGCACGTCCTGCAATTCCTCGATCGCCCGATTCAGTTGTTCCTGCGAGGCGCCCTGGTTCATCGCGACCTGCGTCATCGTTCTTCTCCAATCTCGCGCGCTGCCGCCTAGCGGCTGGCAACGAGCCCTTCCATGATGTCCTGCCCGGCATCGAAAGGATGCCTGACGCGGACCGTGTAGTTCTGGCCGAGCTTGCCGAACTCGCAGACGAACAGTGTCCTCTGCCGCGCCGAAAGCTTCGCCTGCGACTGTGCCTCGCCTTCCAACTCGATGACCTGGCCGACACTGAGCGCGGCGATCTGGCCGAGCGTCATGCGGGCGAGCGGCATCGTCGCCTGCAGTTCCACGCCCGAGCGCATCACTTCCTCGCTGAAGCGCTGGCGCCATTGCGGGCCGGTCTTCTGCTGCGCGCCCGAGCCTGCCCCCTTGAGCAGCAGCCGCTGCGGCATGGTCAGCACGATCCTTCCCGCTCCGGCCGGCGTCGACACGGCCAGCACGATGCGCACCCCCGCCCCGTCGCGAAGGATATGCTTCCTTAGCTCGGCTCCGCTGATCGCCGGCGGCAGGGGCAGCGTGACGTCGAACGGCTTGTCGGCGGACCGGGCGAGGCCGGTTGCGAATTCCTCGAACACACGCGACGCCACCACCGTCTCGGTCGGCGACAGGTCGCGCCTGATCGCAACGGCCGGGACGCCGGGATCGCCTCCGAAGAATGCGCTGACGATCAGCGCCACCGCTTCCGGATCGATGGTCATCACCAGCGCGTCGGGCGACGAAGGCGAAGGCGCCACCATCATGGCATGCCCCTCGCCTTGGGGCCTGGCATCGGCCATGCGCGACAGCTCGACGGTTTCCAGTTCGATCGTCAGGTCGACGCCCAGTCTCTGCTTCAGGCCCTCCCTGATCGCGCCGGCCGATCTCTCGAACAGCGTCCGCGCGGCCTCCGTGACGCGGTCGGGCTCACCGGTCTCGCCGACCAGCCTCTCGATGATGTAGGCGCGCATTTCCGCGGGGGTGGCGGGGTTGGCCATGATCAGCACCCGTCCACCGTCAGGCGGCCTTCTTTTCGGCCGCGGCGGCGCCGGTGTTCATCGTGCTCTGCTCGACCGCGTCGATCGACGGCCGCTCATAAGCGGAGATGGTCTTGCGTCCGAACTCTATCGCCACTTGCGGCAGGGACCCGTTCATGTAGGCGAGCAGCGTCTGCTTGACGATGACATAGAGCCGGTTCTTCTTCTCGCGCACCGTCTTGATCTTGGTCGCGATCGGCCCGACCACGCAGTAGGACATGAAGATTCCGAGGAAGGTGCCGACGAGCGCGGCGCCGATCAGGCCGCCGAGAATTTCCGGCGACTGGTCGAGCGCGCCCATCGCCTTCACCACGCCGAGCACGGCCGCCACGATGCCGATCGCCGGGAAGGCGTCGCTCACCACGGTCAGCGCATGATAGGACTTCAGCTTGTCGGCGCGGATGGTCTGGATCTCCTCGTCCATCAGCGCCTCGATCTCATACGGCCGTGCATTGCCGATGATGATGATGCGGCAGTAGTCGCAGATGAAATGCGTCAAGTCGTGGTTCTTCAGCACCGTCGGGAAGGCCTGGAAGATCGCCGACTCTTCGGGATTGTCGATATGCGCCTCGACCTCGCCGCGCGACTTCGACTTCAGTTCGCGCATCAGCGAATGCAGCACGCCGAGCACTTCGAGATAGTCGCGCTCCTTGGGCACCGCCTGCTTGAAGGCTTCCATGCAGGCCTTGCCCGTGTCCTTCACCACCTTCATCGGATTGGCGACGAGGAAGGAGCCGAGTGCCGCGCCGCAGATGATGACGACTTCCCAAGGCTGGATCAGCACCTCGACATGGCCGCCCATGGCCATGAACCCGCCGAGCACGCAGCCCAGCGTCACCACCATCCCGATCAGAATTCCCACTGACACGTCCTTCGCAAATGCAACGACGTTCCAGAACTACAGGCCGTGCCTTGTGTGAGGCTTGAATCGGCATGCGCAGCAGCGCCGGTTCAGCTTCGCGCAAGCAAGCCGCACTAGCTTTCCCCGATAAGCTTCGGCCGGAGGCCTGCCTTGCTCAGCACCTATCTCAGCTACCAGCTCATCGCCAGGGACATGGCGAAGGCGATCGACCGGGTCGAGCGGGAGCCGATGGTGGACCGCGAGACGAAATATTACACCGAGAACATCTCGAAGGTGAAAACCATCGAGGAATTCGTCAAGGACGACCGCCTCTTCCGCTACGCCATGAAGGCGCACGGGCTCGAGGACATGGCCTATGCCAAGGCCTTCATGGTCAAAGCCCTGAAGGAGGGCGTCTCCGATCCCGACAGCTTCGCCAACAAGCTGCAGGACAAGCGCTACGCCGAATTCGTTAGCACCTACAATTTCGAGCGGTACGGGGAAAAGGCCACCAGCTTCAACCGCACGCAGCATGACGCGCCGACGAACTTCGCCTCGAACGTCGCCATCGGGGCGCTCGATGGCGGCTTCGACTTCGTCGAGAACGAGGTCGGCTACTACGTCGCCAACATCTCGAACGTGAAATCCATCGACGACCTCATGGCCGATAGCCGCCTGCTCTACGTCGCCATGGGCGCTTTTGGCCTCGACTCGACCGTGGAAACGCCCGAGCGCATTCGCGAGATGCTGGAAGGCGGCGTCGCCGATCCGCAAAGCCCTGCCAACAGCCTCGTCGCCGACAAGCGCTACGCGAATTTCGTCACGGCGTTCGATTTCGCTGCCCATGGAGAGGCGACGACGAGCCGCGACGCGGTCCAGGACGCGCCCAAGCAGTTCGTGCTCAACACCGGCATGACGCTCGTCGAACCGAGCGCTGAATTCGTCAAGGCCGAGACCGACTATTACAAGGCCAATATCGGCAAGGTGAAGTCGATCGACGATCTCATGCGCGATCAGCGTCTCCTGCGCATAGCGATGAGCGCCTACGGCCTGAACGCCGACACGGAAGATCCGCGGCAGGTCCGCGCCATGCTCGCCGGCGGCGTTGCCGATCCGGAGAGCCCGGCAAACAGTCTGGCCGACAAGAGCTATGCCGCCTTCGTCAGCGCCTTCAATTTCGTCGAGCACGGCGCCCAGACGACCACGCTGGACGCGGTACAGAAGGACACGCTCAAGCTTTACACGATGAAGACGGAGACCGGCCTGCTCGCCTCGAGCAAATATATGATCGCGGTCGAGACCGACTATTATCTTTCCCGGCTGGCCGATATCCGGTCGATCGACGACCTCGTGGCCGACAAGCGCCTGTTGAACTACGCCTTGACCGCCTATGGCCTCGATCCGGCCGCCGAACCGCCGGCGCGCATCCGGCAGATGCTCGAAGGCGGGGTCGCCGATCCGAAAAGCCCGGCCAACCTGCTCACCGACAAGGCCTATGCCGCGTTCGTGACCGCCTTCAATTTCGCCGAATACGGCGAGACGGCGACGACGCGTACGCCCGCGCAACTGCCGTCGATCGACAAGTTCCTGCGCCAGACGCTCGAAGAGAATGCCGGCAGGGAGAATGAGGGCGTCCGCCTCGCTCTCTATTTCGAACGCAAGGCCGAGGGCCTCACCAATTTCTACGAAATCCTCGCCGATCCGGCGCTGGCCAAGGTGGTGCGCACCGCCCTCAGCCTGCCTGAATCCTTCGCCTCGGCCGATATCGACCGCCAGGTGAAGCTGTTCGAGGAGAAGCTCGACATCGAGGATTTCACCGACCCGGAGAAGCTCGGAAAGTTCCTCACCCGCTTCACCAGCATGTGGGAGATAAACAACCCCACCGCATCGCCGCAGATGCAGCTCAGCGTGCTGTTCAGCCAGCCGGTCGAGTTCGGCATCTCCACCGACGCGCTGTTTGCCATCCAGTCGATGAAGCGCTAGCCCATGCAGAACAGCCTCTATGTCGCTCTTTCATCCCAGATTGCGCTGGAAAAGCGGCTGAACACCATCGCCGACAATGTCGCCAATGCGTCGACCATCGGCTTTCGCGCCACCGGCGTGAAATTCGAAGATGTCGTCACCGGCCTCGACGACAAGGCGCTGTCCTTCGTCTCGTCGGGCGATACCTACATTTCGAACACCAATGGTCCGTTGCGCGAGACCGGCAATCCTTTCGACTTCGCCGTCAAGGGCAATGCCTGGTTCGGCATCGAGACTCCCGGCGGCACCGTGATGACCCGGGACGGCCGCTTCACCCTCACCGAGAACGGCGAAATGGTGACGATCGAAGGCTATCCGGTCCTCGATGCCGGCGGCGCGCCGATCCAGCTGGATCCGAGGAACGGTCCGCCGCGCGCCGGCGCCGACGGCTCGCTGCGCCAGGGCGACAATCTCGTCGGCGCACTTGGCCTCTACAATTTCGATCCAGGCCCGAACTTCGTCCGCTTCGGCAATTCCGGCATCGTGCCATCCGGCGAACCCGAACCCGTCGTCGACCGTCTCGACGCCGGCGTCGTTCAGGGGTTCCTGGAGGAATCCAACGTCAATCCAATGCTGGAGATCACCAAGCTGATCATGGTGCAGCGCGCCTTCGAGAACGGCGCGGCGATGATACGCGCCACCGAGTCGACCTTTGACGACGCGATAAAGACCCTCGGCTCGAAATAGCGTGCCTGGATGACCCTTTCCCTGCCGCCCTCCCGTTTCGCCGTCCCGGCACAGGACAATCCGCTCGCGGCGCTGGAGCGCGCCTGGCGGCACGTTGCCGACGGGCACGCGCTGGTGCGCCGCGGCGGCCGCGTCACAGAGGTTTCGCCGACGCATTTCCGCGTGCGTGGCCTCTCCGACGTCGCGCGGCTCGGCGACATGGTCGAGCACCGCAGCCGCGCCGGCCTGCGCCATGGCGAGATCGTGCAGATTTCCCCCGACGAGGTGCTGGTCTCGCCTTTCGAACG
>JALYWP010000282.1 GCA_030852655.1 Pseudomonadota bacterium
GTGATAGGGTCATCGATCGCCGTCGACATACGCAGATGCTCGGGACAGGCCCGAACACGACGAATCCTTGCTCAATCCATCCGAATCGTCACGAAGCGCAACTCGCCGGTCTTCGAGGCAAGCATCAGCAGCGCGTTCTTGCGGCCCTGCTCCTTCAGTGCGGCGATGCGGTCGAGCACGTCTTTCGGCGTCGCGACGGATTCCTGCGCGATCTCGGTGATCACGTCGCCGGCGGTGACGCCGCGATCGGCGGCCGCCGAATCTGGCGCGACCTCGGTGACGACCACGCCCGAAACATCAGCGCCGATGCCGAACTTGCTGCGCGCCTCGTCGTCGAGTTCGCCCACCGTCATGCCGAGGATCGACGCGGTCGCGACCGGGCCGCTTTCCTCTCCGGACGGCGCACCTTCCGTCTCGGCGAGTTTTTCGCCTTCCTCGAGCCGCCCGAGCGTGACCTTGACGGTCGTTTCCACGCCCTTGCGGATGACGACCAGATCGATGACTTTTCCGACCGGGCTTTCCGCCACGATCAGCGGCAGTTCGCGGCTCTCGTCGACATCCTTGCCATCGAATTTGATGATGACGTCGCCGACCTCGACGACACCGTTGTCGACCGGCCCGCCCTTGATGATTCCCGATACAAGCGCGCCCTTGGCGATCTTGATGCCCAGGCTTTCGGCGATCTCGTCGGTCACCGGCTGTATGCGCACGCCGAGCCAGCCGCGCCGCGTCTCGCCGAATTCGCGCAATTGCCCGACGACCCCGATCGCCATCTCGGCCGGGATAGAGAAGCCGATGCCGATCGAGCCGCCGGACGGAGAGATGATGGCGGTGTTGATGCCCACCACCTCGCCATACATGTTGAACAGCGGACCGCCCGAATTGCCGCGGTTGATCGCCGCGTCGGTCTGGATGAAGTCGTCATAGGGGCCGGCGTCGATGTCGCGGTTGCGGGCCGAGATGATACCGACGGTGACGGTACCACCCAGCCCGAACGGGTTGCCGATCGCCATTACCCAGTCGCCGATGCGCATCTTGTCGGAATCGCCGAACTTGACCGCCTTCAGCTTTTTCAGCGTCGGGTCGACCTTCAGCACCGCTATGTCGGTCTTGGTGTCGGTGCCGACGAGTTCGGCCTTCAGCTTGGAACCGTCCGAGAAATTGACCTCGATCTCGTCCGCGTCGGCGATGACGTGGTTGTTGGTGATCACGATGCCTTCCGCCGCGTCGATGACGAAGCCGGAGCCTAGCGACTGCACCTTCTGCTGGCCGCCGCCGTCCTGACGGTCCTTGAAGAATTCGTCGAAGAAGTCCTGGAAGGGCGAGCCTTCCGGCGCCTGTGGCAGCGGCACCGTCCCCTGGCCCTCGGTGCCTTTTACATTCTGCGAGGTCGAGATGTTGACGACTGCTTCAAGCAGGCCCTCGGCGAGGTCGGCGACCGATGCGGGCCCCGCCTGCGTGACATGCGGTTCGACCGGAAGCGTCTGCGTGTCGGTCTCCGCGCTGGCCTGGGCAAATGCCGGAACCGTCGAGATGCCGGCCAGCAGAGCCATCGCGGTTGCAAGCAACGCGTTTCGCAGCGCAGGCGTCGGATAGTGGCGTGTCATGCAACTGCTCCCGGTCGTATCGTGAAACCGCCCTGCAATTGGGCGGCGGTCATGTTCGCAAGAAATAAGGCGCGTTTGCGGCTTGACCATGAAACGGAGCATAAATCCTCCGTCAGCCCCGCGCCAGCCAGACAACGCCCACGCCGGCTGCAATCGAAGCCAGCCCGAGCACGCGCAGCACGTTCTCCGGCGTGCCCAGGACTTCGGTTGCCAATCGCTTGGCGATATCAGGAAAACCGCCATAGACCAGGCCCTCGATGACGAGGACCAGGCCAATCGCGGCGAGGAAATCGCTCACGCGCCACCCGTCCTGCATTGCCGTGCGTCGATGAAGACGCACGGACTCCCATCCCGGCAAAGATCGCTCGAACGTCGGAACCACCCGAAGCCGGATGCCACTTTCCGGTCCGATGCTTCTACGGGTTCACGCCAGCCGGCTCGGATGGCGCTGGTACAGGCTCCGGTGTAGCTCCGGTGGCCCCCGCTGCCGGCGCGGGAGCCGTTGGAACCGGTTGCGCCGCACCGCCCTGCTTGCTCAGGAAGTAGCGAAAGAAATCCGAGTCCGGCGACAGCACCATCGTCGTGCCGGTTCCCAGCAACGCGTTCGAATAGGCGATCATCGAGCGGTAGAACTCGAAGAAGTCCGGATCGCGCTCGAAGGCTTCGGCGAAGATGGCGTTGCGCTCGGCCTCGCCCTCGCCGCGCAGGATTTCCGATTCCTTGCGCGCCTCGGCGACGATCTCGACCACTTCGCGGTCGGCGCGGGCGCGGATGCGCTGCGCCGCCTCGCGACCGCGCGCGCGCAGCCGTTCGGCCTCGGCGAGGCGTTCGGCCTTCATGCGGTCGTATGTCTGTTGCGAAACCTCCTGGGTCAGGTCGGTCCGGCGGATGCGCACGTCCTCGATCTCCAGCCCCAGCGAGGTGGCGTCAGGCCGCAACTGGTCGCGGACCTCGCGCATCATCTCGGCGCGCTCTTCCGAGAGCGCCGCTTCGAAGCCGCGCACGCCGTAGACGCGGCGCAGCGCCGCATCGAGGCGGGTGCGAAGCCGCGCCTCGGCCTGCGACACGCTGCCCGACACCGCCTGGCGGAATGTCCGCGGATCGGAGATGCGGTACGCGACGAAGGCATCGACCTCGTAGAACTTGCCGCCCGAAACCTGGACGCGGATGTCGTCGAGGTCGAAGCGCAGGATGCGGTCGTCGATGATCTGGACATTGTCCGCTTCGAAGAAGGGGAACGGCGCCTTGAAGTAGATGCCCGGCTCGGTTTCCACGTTCACGATCTCGCCGAAGCGAAGCACGATCGCCTGCTGGCGCTCGTTGACCACGAAGATCGATGAATAGACGAGGAACAGGATGACAGCCGCGATGACGGCGATGAAGGGAAGACGGCTGGCCATCAGTTTGCTCCCTGGACCGAGTTTTGGGCCGGGGTCTGGGCCGGGCTTTGGGCCGGAGCGCGCTTCTGCAGCTCAGGCAGCGGCAGATACGGCACGACGCCTTGTCCTTCCTGGCCGATGATCACCTTGTTCGAGTCCTTCAGCACCTTCTCCATGGTCTCTATGAACAGGCGCTCGCGCGTTATGTCCGGCGCCTTCGCATATTCGTCGTAGACGGAAATGAAGCGCTGCGCCTCACCCTGCGCCTCCTGCACGACACGGTTCTTGTAGGCGGCCGCTTCTTCGCGGACCGACGCGGCTTCACCGCGCGCCTGGCCGAGCTTCTGGTTCGAATACTGGTTGGATTCCTCGACGAACCGGTCCTCGTCCTGTTCGGCGCGCTGCACCTCGTCGAACGCGTCGGCCACCTCGCGCGGCGGCGCCGCGTCCTCGATCGAGATCGCATTGATCGCCAGGCCGGCGCCGTAGGTGTCGAGCGTCGACTGGATGATGTCGCGGACGGTATCGGCTATGCCTTGCCGGTCGTCGCGGAAGATATCCTGCGCCGGACGCCGTCCGACGGCCTCGCGCATGGCGCTCTCGCCGATCTGGCGCACCATCTCGTCGGGATCGGCGACGTTGAAGAGATAGGCTTCCGGGTTGGAGACCTGATAGGCGATCGAGAATCTCACATCGACGATGTTCTGGTCGCCCGACAGCATCAGGCCCGACGAACTGTTGCCGCGCGCCTCGCCCACCTGGATGAGTTTTTCGGCGGTGTTGGCGTATTCGACCGTTTCGACCGGCCACCAATGGAAATGCAGGCCCGGCTCGGAGAGTTCCTGCTTGGGCTTGCCGAAGCGTAGCTCGACCGCAAGTTCGTCGGGCTGCACGGTGTAGATCGACTGGAACAGCCAGAGCGCCACCAGCGCCAGGCCGATGAGGCCGAACAAGGCCGGACTGGCGCCGCCGCCGCCCGGCAACGCCTGCTTCAGCCGGTCCTGGCCGCGGCGGATGATGTCCTCGAGATCGGGAGGCCCGCCCTGCGGGCCGCTCGGGCCGCGCGGGCCTTGGCCCCAGGGGCCGCCGCCATTGTTGCCGCCACCGCCCCACGGGCCGCCGCCACCGCTCTTGTCGTTCCAGGGCATGAATGTCCTTTCGGTACTCTTTTAACCCGGACGCCCGGCAAATCGCCGGTGCGTCTCCCTAAGCCTCTTCTGACAGCTTGGGCCTTCTATAAGGATGCGCGGCCAGGCTTTCAACGCATGCCGCCTCCCCACGACTTCAATGCACTGGCGCGCGCCGCTCGTAAACGGCATAGCGTGTCGCATGTGTGTCCTTCTCGCCCGACGGCACGTCTTCAGAGCTTGCGAGCCGCCAGGCAGTTGGGTCTATCGGCGGAAAGACCGTGTCGCCATCGACCTGTCCGAGCACATGCGTGACATGCAGCCGATCTGCCAAGGGCAGCGCCTGGGCGTATATCTCGCCGCCGCCGATCACGCAGAGTTCATCGACGCCGGTCATGCAGCGCGCCCGAACCTTGGCCAAGGCGACCGCCTCGGGCAGCGAACCGACCGTTTCGCCACCCTCGGCATGGTACGCCTTGTCGCGCGTCACCACAATGTTCAACCTGCCCGGAAGCGGTCGCCTGGGAAAGCTCTCCCAAGTCTTGCGGCCCATGATGATGGGCTTGCCCATGGTCGCGGCCTTGAAGCGCTTCAGATCGGTCGACAGTCGCCACGGCAGCCCGCCCCTGCTACCGATCACGCCGTTTTCCGCGATAGCCACATAGATCGCGATATGCATGGGCTGTTCTCCGCTGAGCGGTCAAACCGCGATCGGCGCCTTGATCGTCGCGTCGGCGGCATAGTTCTCGAGCCTGAAATCCTCGAACTCGAAGGCGAACAGGTCCTTCACGTCGGGATTGATCCACATCGTGGGCAGCGGCTTCGGAATTCGCTTCAGTTGCTCGCGCGCCTGTTCAAAATGGTTGGAGTAGAGATGCGCGTCGCCCAGCGTGTGCACGAAATCGCCAAGCGCCAGCCCGCGCACCTGCGCGATCATCATGGTGAGCAGCGCATAGGAGGCGATGTTGAAAGGCACCCCGAGGAAGATGTCGGCCGAGCGCTGGTAGAGCTGGCACGAGAGCCTGCCGTCCGACACGTAGAACTGGAACAGGCAGTGGCAGGGCGGCAGCGCCATGGCGTCCACCTCGGCCGGATTCCAGGCTGAGACGATCAGCCGGCGCGAATGGGGGTTCTTCTCCAACTCGACGAGGAGATTTTTGATCTGGTCGATCGGCTTGCCGTCCTCGCCATTCGGCCAGGAGCGCCACTGCTTGCCATAGACCGGGCCGAGGTCGCCATTCTCGTCCGCCCATTCGTCCCAGATGGTGACGCCGTGGTCGCGCAGGTATCCGACGTTGGTATCGCCCTTCAGGAACCAGAGCAGTTCGTGGATGATCGACCTGAGATGCAGCTTCTTGGTCGTGGTGACAGGAAAGCCCTCGGCGAGGTCGAAACGCATCTGGTAGCCGAAGACCGACCGCGTGCCCGTGCCGGTGCGGTCGCTGCGGTCGCTGCCGTGTTCCAGGACATGCTGCAGGAGGTCGAGATACTGGCGCATCGTTTCCGTCGATTCGGGGATTTCCATCATCATATAGGAAGCCTGGCGCCGCGAACACGCCCGCCGGCGCCTTATCCCGGCTATCCACCCGATTGATGGTCCTTCCAATTCGCGACGTAGCCCCCTATATTGGGGATGTCAGCCTGCCTGACTATGGCGATAAATGGGCGATGTAATAAGCCGTTCGGACCCGGGGGCGGTACCCGGCGCCTCCACCACAAGCCGCTTGGCCTTCACGGGCGGCTTCTGCTGGGGGCGAAACAGGATCGACGAAGGTGTAAAGATCGTGCTTTTGCCCGGCATTGTACCACCGTTATCGGGCTAACCTTATAGTTGCAAACGACAACTATGCTGAGGCGCGTCTCGCTGCTTAATGCAGTGCGATAGTCTCGAATCAAGCCCTGGGGGTTAGCCCCTCCAGGCGGGGTTCGGAGGTACCTGGCAACAGAAACCTCCACTTTCCTCCCTCCATCAATTTCTCCTCCATATTTTTTCATCGACCCGCACATCGGTCGTCTCGCATGCCGAGGAGAATTCAGCGTTGCCATCACACGACCGCTTCTTCGTCCTCACCGGCGGTCCCGGTTCCGGCAAGACGACGCTGGTCGAGGCGCTGAAGGCGCGCGGCTATGCGACGACCGAGGAAGCCGGCCGCGGCGTGATCCGCGAAGAGATGCAGGGAGGCGGCAACGCCCTGCCCTGGCTCGACCGCGAACGCTTCGCCGAACTCATGTTCGATTGGGAACTGCGCTCCTATCGTAGCGCGGAGCGACAGCATGGCCCGGTCGTCTTCGATCGCGGCCTGCCCGACACGATCGGCTATCTCAGGGTGGAAGGCCTGGAGGTGCCGGCGTGGATGGAAGAGAAGGCATGGCGCCTTCGCTACAATGCACGCGTCTTCATCGCGCCGCCATGGAAGGAAATCTTCGGCACCGATGAAGAGCGCAGGCAGAGCTGGGCCGTCGCCGTGCGGACCTGCGAAATCATGGTCGAAGCCTATGCCGCACTGGGCTACGAACTGATGGAGTTGCCCCGCACGAGCGTCGACCGGCGCGCCGATTTCGTCGTCGACGCGATGGGTATGAACGTTCCGGGCCGAGCGTAGTGCTTTACACGATCGGTTTCATGGATTCCGTGAACGATGAACGGCTAGTTGACGCCCCGCCTTGAACGGGCCTGCCTGATGATGGCGCGCCAGCGGATCATGTCGATCGGGATCGGCTGGTGGTCGCCGGCCTTGCGATAGATTTCGTTGTCCAGATTTTTCAATGCTCGCCAAAAATCGTAGTCGCTGAGGCGACGATCCTCGGCGAGCCGATGCGCAACTGCCCCGATGTCCTGCTTCATCTGTTTCCCACGCCGCATGCGCCTGGAGACCAGCCCAGGCGTGTCGTTGCAGGTCGACTTCTTCCGAGTCGCCCGCCGGGATCAATGGCGCTCCGGCAGCTTTTGCGTGTTTACGAATCGTAAAGGTTAATTTGGATGGCAAACTGTTGCATTCGGGCCATAGCGCGACGTGCCGGCCGGCGCTGTCCCGGTGCTCAGGCCTTGCGCCGGATGCCGATCGAGCGCCCGGCCCGTTCAGGCATCGCAAGCCCTGCGTGCGCAGCGCGCATCGCCTCGACCTTCGCCATCACGTCGTCGGGAAACGGGACGACCTTCGGCCCGCTCATGTCGATATGCAGCGACAGGGTCTCCGAAGTCGCAGCCAGCCAGCCATCGGCATGGCGGATTTCCTGATAGGCGCGCAGCCGCTTCTCGTCATGGTCGATGAGGTGGAAGGTGACCGTGACCTTGTCGGCCAGATGCAGTTCGCGCACGTAGCAGACATGGGCTTCGGCCGTGTAGGTGGTGAATTTGCGGCCGCGCGCATAGGCCGGCCCCATGCCCAAGATCTCGAAGGCGTCGTCGGAGCAGCGGTCGAACAAGACATTGTAATAGGCCATGTTCAGATGGCCGTTATAGTCGATCCAGTCCTTCTCGACCTCCATGACGCGGGAGACGTAGGGCGCGGCTGTTGTCGTCATCGTGCTCGCCTGTTTCTTGTGGCGCTGGACAAGCGCCGTGGGTGACACTACGCGTCCTTATCCGGAGAACAAGCGCCTCACTAGCCCAAACGCGCAGGAAAACATGGCTCTCAGCGACCTGAACAAAGTTGAACGCAACGAAGCCGGCGTAGCGGCAGTGCTCGGCATACTGAAGCAGCGTTTCGGGGAGCGGTTCCAGACGGGGCAGTCGATCCGCGAGCAGCACGCGCACACGACGACCTATATCCCGAACCAGGCGCCGGACGGCGTCGTGTTCGCCGAGAACACGCAGGAAGTGCAGGAGATCGTGCGCGCCTGCGCGGAACATCGCGTGCCCGTCATCGCCTTCGGCACCGGCACCTCCCTCGAAGGCGCCGTCAACGCGCCGGGCGGCGGAATCTCGCTCGACACGTCGCGCATGAACCGCATCGTCGAGGTCAATCCTGAGGATCTCGACTGCACGGTCGAGCCAGGCGTCACGCGGGTGCACCTCAACGATTATCTGCGCGACACGGGGCTGTTCTTCCCGATCGATCCAGGCGCCAATGCCAGCCTCGGCGGCATGGCGTCGACCCGGGCGTCCGGCACGAACGCGGTGCGCTACGGCACGATGCGCGACAATGTGTTGTCGCTGACGGCGGTGATGGCGGACGGAAGCGTGGTCACCACCGGCAAGCGCGCCAGGAAAAGCGCCGCCGGCTACGATCTGGCGCGCCTGCTGATCGGCTCGGAAGGCACGCTCGGCATCATTACCTCGCTGACGTTGAAGCTCGCCGGCATACCGCAGGCTATCTCCGGCGGCGTCTGCCCGTTCCCCGATGTCGAAAAAGCCTGCGAGGCGGTGATCGCGACGATCCAGATGGGCATCCCCGTCGCCCGGATTGAACTCGTCAACGCGCTGCAGATGCGCGCGCTGAACAATTATTCCAATCTCGGCTACCCGGAAGGGCCGTGCCTGTTCCTCGAATTCCACGGCAGCGACGCTGGCGTGGCCGAGCAGGCCCAGTCCTTCGGCGAGATCGCCATGGAGTTCGGCGGCGGTCCGTTCATCTGGACGAGCGTGGCGGAGGAGCGCACCAAGCTCTGGAAGGCGCGGCACGACGCCTACTGGGCATCGCTGACGCTGCGCCCCGGCACGCGCGGGCTTTCCACCGACGTATGCGTGCCGATCTCGCGGCTTGCCGAATGCATCGCCGAGACGGAAGCCGACATCGCCGAGATGGGGCTGATCGCGCCGATCGTCGGCCATGTCGGCGACGGCAATTTCCACACGCTGGTGCTGATGGACACGAGCGATCCGAAGGAGATCGAGGCGGCGGAAGAGTTCTGCGCACGGATGAACGCGCGGGCGCAGCGCATGGACGGGACCTGCACCGGAGAGCACGGCATCGGGCAGGGCAAGATCGGCTTCATCGAAGGCGAGATCGGCAGCAGCGGCGTCGACGTCATGCGCGCCATCAAGACGGCGCTGGACCCCCGCAACATCCTCAATCCGGGCAAGATCTGGCCGATGGGCTGACAGGCGGGCTGCCGCGAACTTGACCCCCGGGGTGATTTGGCGAAACATTGGCCTCCGAGGACGGCAACTCCGTCCAGGCGAGGAGCAATCGACATGGCCATGTCGCGCAAACAGGAAGAGCGGGCGCTGAGCGCCGACGAGTGGAAACTGGTGCAGAGCTCGCACCATCCGGCGGTGCAGCAGGTTTCGGATGCGCAACTGCGCGACCTTCTGAAGGCGGTGCGGGAACGCCGCGACCGGGCGCAGTCGGAAGTCCACCGCAAGCGTCGCGAGATGCGCGGCAAGGCGGCTCCCAAAGGCACGCAGCCGGCGACCAAGGACGACGGCACAAGGGCTAAGCTCGGCGTGCTGGCGATGAGCATGCGGCGCCTGAATGGAGAGCATGAGCGGCGCCGGCGACTTGCCGCGCGCATCGATCTCGTGGAGAACACGCGCAATGCGCTGGCGCTCAAGAAAGGAAAGACCGATCGGCCGGCCGATTTCAACGCGCGCCAGGCCCATGCCGGCATGGCGGTCATGGAAAACGCCAAGAGCAAGAGCCTGGTCCGGCCGATGGAACGCGGCCGCCAGCGCAAGGCGACGGCGGTAGCCCAGGCCAAGCGCGACGCGCGCTGACCGTGGACGCCAAACTCTTTGAAAATCGCCACTTTATAGACACGCCGATGCGAGTACACTGACGGCCGATCTCAGGCACTGCAACAAGGACCGATGCTGGCCCGGCTGTTCGTGATTTTCGGTGGACTCTTCGTACTGGCACTGACGGCGGTGCTGGTGGCGCCGTACTTTGTCGATTGGTCCACCTACCGCGCCGACTTCGAGCGCGAGGCAAGCGCCATTCTCGGCCGCAAGGTCACGGTGAACGGCGAGGCGACCGCCAAGATACTGCCTTTCCCTTCGGTGACCTTCTCGAACGTCGAGGTGGGCGGCGGAGCGATGGGCGAACCGGCGATGACCGCCGAGACATTCTCGATGGACGCCGAACTGGCGCCGCTGCTTTCCGGCGACTTCCACATCTTCGACATGCGGCTGGTGCGGCCGAAGGCAACGATAGAGATAGGGCCGGACGGCGCGGTCGACTGGGCAGTGCGGCCGTCGACCCCGTTCCACGCAATCTCGATCGAGAAGCTGACCATCACCGAGGGTGAGGTGAGTGTGCGCCACGCCGCGAGCGGCCGCATCCATCGCCTGACCGAGATCAACACGGAAGTATCCGCGAAGGCGCTCGCCGGCCCTTGGCGCATGGTCGGCTCGATGCGTGTCGACGGCCTGCGCTCGGCGGTCACCGTCAACACCGGACGGGCGAGCGACGGCGCGCTGCGGCTCAGGATCCAGGCCGAGCCCGAAGTGCAGAATGTTTCGATCGAAACGGACGGCGACCTGCGCTTCGACGGCGTGGCGGTGAAATATGCCGGCGACTTCCGGCTGGCGGCACGCAGGGAGCAGGCCGAGGACGCAAACCCGCCGCCCGCCTCCGCGGGACCGGGCTTCCGCATCAAAGGCAAGTTCGCGCTCGACAGCGAGCGGCTGGCCTTCGACGAATTCCTGTTCGAAACCGGGCCGCTCGACAATCCATACTCGGCCAAGGGCGCCGGCTTCGTGGATTTCGGCTGGGAGCCGCGCTTCGCCTTGTCCGTCGACGGCGCCCAGGTGCGCTTCGACGAGGCGATCGGGGCCGATGCATCGGGCGCCGGCCTGACGTTGGCCGAGCGGCTCGCGGCGCTGCAGGAGGCGCTGCTCGACCTGCCGAAACCGTCGATACCGGGCACTGTCGAGATCAATCTGCCGGCGGTGGTTGCAGGCGACACGACGGTCCGCGACGTGCGGCTGTCGGCCGAGCCGGCGCCTGGCGGATGGGCGGTGAGGTCGCTCGCCGCGACGCTGCCGGGGCGCACAAGGCTCGAGGCTGACGGCGCCCTGCGGACAGAAGGCGATCTCGGCTTTTCCGGTACGCTTCTGCTTGCGGTCGGCCAGCCCTCGGGCTTTGCCGCATGGGTGTCGCAGGATGTCGACGACGCGATCAGGCGGCTGCCAGCCGCCGGCTTCCGCGCGAGCGTCGACCTGACGCAGGAGCGCCAGGTGTTCAGCGATCTCGAACTCGGGCTCGGCAGCGCGACCTTCCGAGGCGAGGCGGAGCGCCGGCAGCCGCCAGATGCGAAGCCCTCGACGGTCCTGAAACTTTCGGGCGACGCGCTCGACATAGACGGGCTGGCGGCATTTGCCTCGCTCTTCGTCAGCGATTTCGGCGTGAGCCGCTTCGCCGAGGGCGATCTCGACCTTGAGGTGAAGGCCGGCCCGGTCAGCGCCGCCGGCCTGACGGCGCAATCGGTGGACGCCGCGTTGCGGTTCCGCGAGGGTCTCTTGGAAATCGACCGGCTGTCGATCGGCGACCTCGCCGGCGCGACGGTCAGCGCCACCGGGACGATCAGGGATTTCCCCGAAAACCCGTCGGGCAATATCGATGCCTCGCTGACTGCGGTTGACCTCGCGCCGCTGATCGCGGCTGCCGCCGAGCGCTACGGGAACAATGTGCTGGTCCAGGGGCTTCAGGCCCGCGCGAGGGCCTATCGCGGCCTGTTCGAGGATGCGCGGCTCGACATCGTCGCTACGGCTGCAGACAATGGTGACGGCGCCACCGGCTTTGCTGTCAGCGCCAACGGCAATGCGGGCGGCACCTCGCTGTCGGCTACGCTGTCGGGCAGCGGCAGGCCGGGGTCGATGGCCGCTGCCGACATATCGGTCGCGCTGTCCGGCCGCAATGAGGATGCCACCAGACTGCTTGCGCTGTACGGCCTGCCGGTCCTGCCGCTCGGCCTCACCGGTCCCGGCGAGACGGCTTTCTCGCTGAAGGGCAGCCTGTCGGGCGATCTTGCCGCCTCGTTCAGCCTGACGGCGGACGATTTCTCGACCGGCTTCGCCGGTACGGCGAGGCTTGCCGAGGGCGCGATGTCGGCAAAAGGCAAGGCGCGCCTCAACGCACCCGACATCGAGCCATGGCTGATGACGACGAGCGTCGTGCTGCCGGCGATGGGCACGGGCATGCGGGTCGAACTGGAGGCCGATGCCGACTATGCCGACGGGCTGCTGGTGCTCGAGGGGCTGACCGGCGCGGTCAACGAGGGTTCCGTCGCGGGCGACATCAATGTCATCGTCAATGGCGGCAAGCCGCATTTCACCGGACAATTGACGCTCGACGAGCTGAACCTCGAGCCGCTGGCGGCGATGGTGCTCGGCGAAACGGCGCTCGAAAATACCGGCAACGGCTGGTCGTCCGTGCCCTTCGCGCCGAAAGTATCCGCGCCGTTCAGCGCCGATCTCGGCATTTCCGCCGCGGCGCTGGCTGCCGGCGCGGCCACGACCGTCTACGACGCCAACCTCGTGCTGAAGCTGGACGAACAGAGCCTCCGGCTCGCCGATCTCTCTGGAAAGCTGCATGGCGGAGACGTGACCGGCCTGTTCGAACTGAAGAACAATGGCGGGACGGGGCTCTTCTCCGGCCAGATGAAGCTGGCCGGCGCCGACATCGCGTCAATCCTCCGCGATGCTGGCCTGCAAGGTTCCGGCGACGTGTCCACCACGCTCTCGGCGAGCGGCAAATCGGTCGGCGGGCTGATCGCGACGCTGTCCGGATCGGGTACCGCAGCGTTCCGCTCGCTGGTGGTGGCCGGCGTGAATCCGCTGGCCTTCCCCGCGTTCATCGCCCGCGCCGACCAGTATGGCAAGGGCATCGACGTGGCAAAGACCGCGGGCTTCGCGCCAATCATCGCCGGCGCCGGCAGCTTTGCGGCCGATCCAGGCGAGGCCGCCTTCACGATCGCGGCGGGCGTGTTGCGCGCACCGCCGATCACGCTGACGAACCCGGCCGCGACGATCGAGGCAAATCTCCAGTCCAATTTCAACAGCGGAGAGGTTTCGGTCGAGGGCGAACTGACCTACGAGCCGGGGCTGGAGGCGCTGGTCGGCTCGCAGCCGATGCTGCGCTTCAGCCTGCACGGGCCGGTCGGCTCGACGGTGCGTACCTTCGACAGCGAGCCGCTGGCGCAGTTCCTGGTGCAGCGGGCGCTGGAGACCGAGCAGGCCCGGGTCGAGGCGATGCAGTCGGCGCTGCTCGAGAAGCAGCGGCTGCGGCGCGAGGTGCGCTACTACGAGGCCTTGCAGGAAGAACACGATCTGGCCACCGCGGAATGGCGCCGGGAGCAGGAAGAGGCGCGGCTGCAGGCGGAAGCCGAAGAGCGCGCCCGCCAGGCCGAGGCCGAAAAGGCGCGCCTGGAAGTCGAAGAAAAGACCAGGAAAGAAGCGGAGGAACGCGCGCGGATCGCCACCGAGGACGCCGAACGCCAGGCCGCCGAGGCCGCCCGTCTCGAGGCGGAAGCGGCCGCCAGGTTCGAAGCGGAGGAGAAAGCGCGGCTGGAGGCCGAGGCGCAGGCGCAGCGCGCGGTGGAGGAAAAGGCGAGAATCGAAGCCGAAGCCGCAAGGCGCGAGGCAGACGCGGCGGCGAAGGCCGAGACCGAGACCCGCGCCCGCATCGAGGCGGAGCGCGCCTTGCAGGAGGAGCGGGACAGGCAGGAGCGGGCGGCGCGCGCCATCGAAGACGCTGCGCGCCAGGAGGCGGAGAGTGCGCCGCCGGCTTCCGGTGCGGAAGGCGCGCTACGCCCGAGGGTCGACGTGGGCAGGCCGGCCGAACCGGCACCCACCAACCCCGTCGCGGACGACGGCTTCATGAAGATGCTGCAGGGTATCCAGTAGTCAGCCCGACAATCTCGGACGCGATCAGCCGCCTGTCGTAAGCGGACGCTCTGTCGGCTGATCTTCGTCGGGCGTGGCGTTCTGCTTCACCTGATCGAGCACGAAAATTCTCAGCGCCGACGAGAGATTTGCCGCGCGCGGGCGCTCCGCATCGACTTGCGCGATCAACGCCGCGAATGTGACATCGCGCGCGGCGGCGATGGCTCGCAACTCGTCGAGGAAGGGTTGTTCAAGCGAAAAACTGGTGCGGTGGCCGCGAATGGTGACCGAGTGCTTGCGGACCGGGCTCATGGCCGGATCGGTGACGCGATCATGGCTCGTTGCGGTCGGTGCGCCCGAGCAGGTGGCCGTCGACGAAAGCGGCGGCTTTTTCCGCCTGGATACGGTCGCGCAGCTTTTCGGCTTTCGAGCGGCCATGCAAGGCGCGGTTCTCGCTCGCCGCCTGCTCCTTCTCGTCCCGTGCCTTACGCTTGCGGGCCATGCGAAGGTTGACCAAATTCGTCATGGCCGGAGCGTTCTATTTCTTGCGGAAGGCGTCGAGCGAGACGACATCGGCGCTCTTGGCACCCGACGGCGGGTCGGCGGCCGGCTCCTTGGCTGCCTCGGCAGACTTCTTCTTTGAGTCGGCTTTTTTCACCGGCGTCGCCGAGGCCTCGGCCTTTTTTTCAGGCTTCGCCTCGGCCTCGGCGGGCGCCTCTGTCTTCACATCGAATTCGAGCTCGAAATTGACCGACGGATCGTAGAAACCGCGCACTGCGGAGAAGGGGATTTCAAGCCGCTCGGGCACGTCGGAGAAGGACAGGCCGATCTCGAAGCCGGTATCCGTGACCTTCAGGTCCCAGTACTGGAACTGGATCACTATGGTCATCTGCTCGGGATATTTTTCGCGCAGCCGCGACGAGATGCGCACACCCGGCGCGCCCGTCAGGAAGGTGATGAAGAAGTGATGGTTGCCCGGCAGGCCGGTCCGCGCGACCTCGGCCAGGACCTTGCGCATGACGCCGCGCAAAGCCTCCTGGGCAAGAATGTCGTAGCGGATGTGGTCTTCGGCCATACGGTCTGCGTCCATTGAATCGTCCAATAGCTGTAATCAAGCTTGGGGCCGGCGTAAACCGGTTATAGGAACCGTACAGGAGCGTGCAGGTTCCAGCGTCGGGCCGTGAAGGCTGGCGCAGATCATCTCGCCGCCATCTCGCTCGCGCCGATCAGTCCGATGGCAGGCGGATGGATCTCCCAGCCACCGCGTCAATGTCGAACTCGACGGCGAACAGGACGAGCCAGCGACCGCTTCGTCACTGTCTTCTTGCCGATGGCGTCAGGGGCCGGAGCCTCTCCCCCTGCCCTGCGCATTGCCAAGGGCATGCGGCCCGGCCCGAGCGGGCCGGTCGCCGACTCAGGCCAGTTTCTCCTTGAAGAAGGCAATCGTACGGCCCCAGGCCAGGTCGGCCGCTTCCTTGTCGTAGCGTGCGCTAGAAGTGTCATTGTTGAAAGCATGCTGCGCGCCCTCGTAGACATGGATCGTGAAATCCTTGCCAGCCGCTTCCAAGGCATTCTTGTAGGCGTCGATGCCGGCATTGATCCGCTCGTCCTGGCCGGCATAGTGGAGCAGCAGCGCCGCCTGGATATTGGGTACGTCGGCGGCATCCGCCTGCCGCCCGTAATAGGCGACGCCCGCGGCGAGATCGGGGGTCGCGGCTGCCAGATTGTTGACCGCCCCGCCGCCCCAGCAGAATCCCATCGCGCCGACCTTGCCGGTGCCGAGTTCGTGCCCCTTCAGGAATTCGACGGTGGCGACGCCGTCGGCGACGGTCTGCGCCGGATCCAATTGGCCGATCATCTCGCGCGCCTTATCCTCGTCGGCAGGCGTGCCGCCCAGAGGCGACAGATAGTCGGGCGCGAGCGCCACAAAACCTTCCAGCGCAACGCGTCGCGCCACATCCCTGATGTGCGCGTTGAGGCCGCGGTTCTCGTGAATCACGATGACGGCCGGCAGCTTGCCGCTCTGGTCGGCGGGACGGACGAGGTAGCCCATCATGTCGCCGGTTGCGCCCGGCCAGCTTACATCCTCGCCCTTCAGCCGGGCGTCGTCGGCCGCCACGATCTCCGCGGCCGCCGGATCGGCGGCGAGCAGCGGGGCGATCGCCGCCGCCGCGGCGCCCGAGCCGGCGAGTTTCGTCAGCTTCTCCATGAAGCCGCGCCGATCGAGCGTAAGATGCGTGTACTCGTCATAGGCGTCTATCATCTCCTGGGTAATGGCGGGTCTCGTCATATCGTCCTCCCTGATTCCTTCACGCCGAGAAGTAGCCGCATCGCTACCAAGGTCGAGTCACAGATGAGTGATGTTTCGTAATCGGGCCGAACCACGGAACACATGTCCTGTGCGCCAGTTAACAGGCAAAGGAGACGATCATGTTCGAGAACAGTTTGTGGCTTGTAATGGTCACCGGCGGACCGCTTCTTCTCGCCGTCCTGATCGCCTGGGCGCTGCTTACGAAGCGACATAGGGGCCCGGCCGAGCGGCGCGAACAGGACCGCGCCACCCGCGAGGTCTACAAGGACGCCCGCTGAGGCCGGACCGAAGCGAGGCGGTTTACTATCGTTCGGGAAGTCGAACGATGTTTCTGGTAGTCCCGCGGCCGGACGGATCGCCGGTAACTGCGTCAAGTTGCCGGAAATCTGTCGTTATTGTATGATCCGGCAGTAGATCGTCCGGTCGGCGTCCGACCGCGTCGTGGAGGGGACCATGGAAATGAACCGTCGTGAGTTCACGTTCGGAGCGCTTGCCGCTGCAACGAGCGCCGGCATCACACCGGCTTTGGCGGCCAAGGGTTCCTGGTTTGCCGGAACGGCCGTCGACAACGGGGTGAGCTTCAGGCTCACCAACTTCGCCGTTGTCGACCCCAGGCTGAAGAAGCAGATGGTGAAATACAAGTCCAGCGAGCCGGCTGGCACGATCGTCGTCGATACCCGCCACCACTTCCTCTATCTCATCATGGAGAATGGTACCGCCATACGCTACGGCGTCGGCGTCGGCCGTGAGGGCTTCCAGTGGTTCGGCCGCGCCAATGTAGACCGCAAGTCGCTTTGGCCGAAATGGACTCCACCGCCCGAAATGATCGAGCGCCAGCCCGACCTGCCGGCCTTCGTCGAGGGCGGGGCGCCGACCAACCCGCTCGGGCCGAGGGCTCTCTATCTCTTCAACAACGGCGCGGACACCGGCTACCGCCTCCACGGCACGCTGGAACCGGGCAGTATAGGCAGGGACGTGTCGTCGGGCTGCATCCGCATGTTCCCGGAGCATGTGATCGACCTCTACCAGCGCTGCCCGATCGGCACCGCCGTGCAGGTCCTCGAGCACATCGCCGACCGCATGCCCCCGCTCGACGCCCAGAACGGATGAGCCAGCACGCAATGACCATTGCATTGAAGATCGCTCGGGCCGGCGTGTTCGCCGGCCTTTTGGCATTCGCGGCCTCCTGCTCCACATCCGGCAACGGCGACGGCATAGCAGGCATCAATCCGGGCGACACGCTGCCGCCGCAGGCCGGTGGCTACACTGACGATCCCGCCGCCGGCTTCGAGAACGTGCAGCCAGGCACCGAGCCGGACTTCATCCTGTCGGCCGGCCGCCGCATCTATTTCACTCAAGGCTCGGCCGCGCTCGACGAGACGGCGAAGGCGACGATCGACAACCAGATCGCTTTCCTGCAGAAATATCCGAAGTGGTACGCCAAGCTGCAGGGCTTCGCCGACGATCCCGGCAGCAATGCGCAAAACGTGCAGCTCTCCCAGCAGCGCGCCGACGCCGTCATGGCCTACATGATCTCGAGCGGCATTCCTGCCGAACGTCTCTGGGCCAAGGGATACGGCAAGGATCGCGAGGTGCGCGCCTGCTCCGAGCGCGCCTGCAAGGTGCAGAACCGCCGCGTCGTCACCAACCTGCGCCTGCAACGCGAGGAATAGCAGGGCGCAAGTTCAACGGCCAGACCAACGCGCCTTCGGGCGCGTTTTTCGTTGACGGCTATTGCTTCTGCTACCGGAAGCGTTCACGCGGCTGCCGAACGGGACGATGGCCGCGTTCAATGCGGCAGTGCTTCACGGACTGCCGGCTGCGTCGGTCCAGGCGCAATCCTGATCCGGGACAAGCGTCAATTCGGCCACATTGTCGGCTAAGACCGGTGCGCAAGCCCGCCGGAACAAAACAGCGACATTGCTGGTCTTTCGGTCCCGAATCACTACATTGGGCAGGATGTCCGACTTTCCCGACGACATGCCATTTTTCGACGAGGAACCGGCGCCCAATGGTCGCGCCGGGGCCGGCGCTCGGCGTCCGGGCGCCGGCTCCGCGTCGCAGCCCTTCGGCATCGCCGCGCGGGCCATGGCGGCGCGTCAGGGCCGCAACCAGCCGCCGGACTATCTGAACGGCCTCAACCCCGAACAGCGCCTTGCCGTAGAGACTACGGAGGGGCCGGTGCTGGTGCTCGCCGGCGCCGGCACCGGCAAGACGCGCGTCCTGACGACCCGTATCGCCCATATCCTCAGCCTCGGCCTCGCCTACCCCTCGCAGATACTCGCCGTCACCTTCACCAACAAGGCGGCGCGAGAGATGAAGCATCGCATCGGCATGCTGATCGGCGAAGGCAATGCCGAGGGCATGCCCTGGCTCGGCACCTTCCACTCGATCGGCGTCAAGCTCTTGCGCCGCCACGCCGAACTCGCCGGGCTGAGGAACGACTTCACCATCCTCGACACCGACGACGTCATTCGCCTGCTCAAGCAACTCATCCAGGCCGAGGGGCTGGACGACAAGCGCTGGCCGGCGCGCCAGTTCGCCATGATGATCGACGGCTGGAAGAACAAGGGGCTCGGCCCGAACGACATTCCGGAGGGCGACGCGCGAAGCTTCGGCAACGGCAAGGGGCGCGAACTCTACCGTGCCTACCAGGACCGGCTGAAGACGCTCAACGCCTGCGATTTCGGCGACCTTCTATGCCATCCGATCCGCATTTTCCGCGAAAACCCCGACGTCCTGAAGGACTTTCACCGCCGCTTCCGCTACATCCTCGTCGACGAATACCAGGACACCAACACCGCGCAGTATCTGTGGCTGCGGCTGCTGGCGCAAAGGCCGCAATCCAGGGGCGACAACCTTCCGGCCGACAGCCGCAAGCCCGACCGGGCGTCGGCCGGCCAGGCCGCCCCCGCGGAGGGCCAGCCGCTGCAGGCGGCGGAACGGCCCGTGAGCGAGAACAAACCGCAGCAGATAAACATCTGCTGCGTCGGCGACGACGACCAGTCGATCTATGGCTGGCGCGGTGCCGAGGTCGACAACATCCTGCGCTTCGACAAGGATTTCCCGGGCGCGACCATCATCCGGCTGGAGCGCAACTACCGCTCGACCGCGCATATCCTCGGCGCGGCCTCGCATCTCATCGCCCACAATGAAGGCCGTTTCGGCAAGACGCTTTTCACCGATCGCAACGACCCCGAAGACGGCAAGGTCAACGTTCACGCCGCCTGGGATTCGGACGAGGAGGCGCGCGCCGTCGGCGAGGAGATCGAGCAGGCGCAGCGCCGCGGCCACAATCTCAACGACATGGCGATCCTTGTACGCGCCTCCTTCCAGACGCGCTCCTTCGAGGACCGCTTCATCGAGATCGGCCTGAACTACCGCGTCATCGGCGGCCCGCGCTTCTATGAGCGCCAGGAGATCCGCGACGCGATGGCCTATTTCCGCGTCGTCGCGCAAGGAGCCGACGACCTCGCCTTCGAACGTATCGTCAATGTGCCGAAGCGCGGCCTTGGCGAAGCGACCATTCGCCAGATCCACGACACGGCGCGTGCGCTCGGCGTGCCGATGCTGGCCGCCGCCGCGCAACTCGCCGAGAGCGACGAGCTGAAGCCGAAGCCGCGCGCGGCGCTGCGCGAAGTCGCCGCCAATTTCGCCCGCTGGCAGGCGGCGCTCGAAACCACGCCGCACACCGAACTCGCCGAAACCATCCTGGAAGAGTCCGGCTACACCGACATGTGGAAGAACGACCGCTCGGCCGAGGCGCCGGGCCGGCTCGAAAACCTCAAGGAGCTGATCCGCTCGATGGAGGAATACGAGTCCATGCGCTCATTCCTCGAACATGTCGCGCTCGTCATGGACGCCGAACAGAACGCCGAACTCGACGCCGTCAACATCATGACGCTGCATTCGGCCAAGGGGCTGGAGTTCGAGACCGTCTTCCTGCCCGGCTGGGAGGAAGGCCTTTTCCCCCACCAGCGCGCGCTCGACGAGGGCGGCCGCTCGGGCCTCGAGGAAGAGCGGCGCCTGGCCTATGTCGGGCTGACCCGCGCGAAAAAACACCTGCACATCTGGTTCGTCTCCAACCGCCGCATCCACGGCCTCTGGCAATCGACCATTCCCTCGCGCTTCCTCGACGAGCTGCCCGAGGCGCATGTCGAGGTCTCCGAGACCGGCAACAGCTACGGCGGCTACGGCAATCCCTATGGCGGCGGCTCATTCGCCTCCGGGCGCGGCGGGGACCGGCGCAACCCCTACGGCGCTTCCCGCTTCGACAATGTCGGCGCCGACGACAAGGGAGGCGCCTTCTCCAACACCTATGCCACCCCGGGCTGGG
Source organism: Pseudomonadota bacterium (assembly GCA_030852655.1). Classification (GTDB taxonomy): domain Bacteria; phylum Pseudomonadota; class Alphaproteobacteria; order Rhizobiales; family Rhizobiaceae; genus Mesorhizobium_K. The sequence goes on from JALYWP010000282.1 coordinate 20,527, forward strand.
CGCGCGCGCAACAGAACCGCACCGAGGCGACAAGCCGCAACTGGGGCACGCGCTCGGGCCATCAGGTCGAGCGCATCGGCTATGGCGAGACCGATTCCGGCTACGGCGCCGGCCGCACCTCGGTGAAATCGCGCACCATCGAGGGCGAACTGGTGGCGAAATCCGTCTCCGATACGCCCTCGCCCTTCTCCATCGGCGACCGCGTCTTCCACCAGAAATTCGGCAACGGCAACGTCTCCGCCATCGAGGGCAACAAGCTCACCATCGACTTCGACAAGGCCGGCCAGAAGAAGGTGCTGGATGGGTTCGTCCAGCCGGTGTGAGCCACCGCCGTATTCGCAGCCTCCCGGCACGCCGACCGCAGGATTTTGAACGCCGTCATCCGTCGTCCTACAATCCCCACGATTCGCTGAAACTGCTCTCGGTAGAGCTTCGGGTATGGTTTCGGCCGCGAAACAGCATCAAGACGGTCATTCAGCCCGCATAATCGGGGACAGGCAAGGGTTGGTTAACCAACATTGTCCATCCTTTAGATCGATCGGCAACAGGAACGGACGCGGCCGCCGGCTGGGTCGGAGCGTGTCGCGGGTGCCCGGCGAGTGTGGACGCGCGCCTCAGGATTGGTTGAGAGAGTATGGCGTTTTTGCGTAGGGGGATCGGGGACAGCGATTCCGACATCAATTCAGGCGGCCTTTGGCGAGAGATTTTCAGCGCTGTCCGCTGGGTAGCCATCCCCTGCGTGGCGGTGTTTTTCGCGGCATGGTCGATGGCGGCGCTGGCCAGCCTGCATTCGGCCGCCGAGCACACTTCAGCCGGAAGCTTCGCCCGCGCCAGCCTGCCGATACAGCCGCAACTCAGCCAAACGCCACGACGCGAGCAGGTCGCGAAGGCGGCAGTCATGCCCGTCGAGAAATCGGCCCGCCTCGCCCTGCGAACGAAATCGAAGGCTCCTGCGGTCCGGACCCCCGCCGATCCGTTCGGGAAGGTGATCGCCGAGGCGAAGCTGTCGCGCCAGAAACTGCACGCCGCCTTCGCGCGCGCCGGCATGGTAGTCGAGGTGACGAAAACACCGGAGACTGTCGAGGTCGCCATGGCGATGCCGAACCCGGATCGCTTCCATCGCGGCGCAGCCGAAACGGCGCCCGCCGACGGCAAGGCCGCTACTGCCGCCGCCCCCCATCAGCTTGCATTGGCCACGCTTGGCCGTATCGGCTTCGGTGCCGAGCTTGCCTATGCCACAGCAACCGCCAGCCCCGACAACCCCGTGCAGCTTGCACTGGCATCCCTGCCTCTCGATCCGTACGGGGTAGGCGGAGACGAACCGGAAACCGGCGAAGTCCGCATGCCCGACGCGGTCGATCTGCCGCCGACAAGGCCCGAAACCAGGACCGCTTCCAGATCACGGCCCAAGCCGGCTGACGCCGCCACCGCCCGCAAGCCGGTCCAGGCCGACGATGACCAACAGCCGCAGCAGGAACTCGCCTATGCACGGCCGGACAAGCCTGCCGTCGACGCCTTCAAGGGCCTCTTCGGCACGCCGAAGGCCGGCAAGGGCGTCGCAATCTACGACATCTCGGCCGCCGTTGTGCACATGCCCGACGGGACGAAACTCGAGGCGCATTCCGGCATCGGAAAGATGGCCGACAACCCGCGCTACGTGCATGTCAGGAACAAGGGCCCGACCCCGCCCAACACCTACAAGCTCACCATGCGCGAGAAGCTGTTCCACGGCGTCGAGGCGATCCGCATGACGCCGATCGGCGACCAGACGATGCATGGCCGCGACGGCATGCTGGCGCATTCCTACCTGCTGCGCGGCCGCCGTGAGCAATCGCACGGCTGCGTCGCCTTCGCGAACTACCCCAAATTCCTGAAAGCCTTCAAGCAGGGCAAGGTCACCCACATGATCGTGGTGCCCAGCATGTCCAAACTGCCGAAGGTGCAGATGGTATCGAACCGCGGTCGCGGCGCTTAAAGCATGTCTCCCGAAAGTGGTCCGGGTTTCCGGGCAAAGACATGCGTAAACGGCATTGAAGCGCGGGAAGCGAATCTGAAAGATCGCGACGTGCTTTAAACCTGCATCCGGGCGAATGCCGCTCTACTGCCGCATCTCCTTGAGCTTCTCGGCGGCGCTGGCGGCAAGGTCGGCATAGCGCGCTTCCAGCGCCTGCGCCTTGTCGACCACCGGAAAATCGTGACCCATCCCTTCCAGCACGGTCTTCAGCTTCTCGACGAACTGCGCCTGCTTCTCAAGCTCGGCGAACAGCGCCTTTACCTGGTCGAGCGAGATATCCGGGTTCGACAGCACCTTGGGCACGATCTTGCGCATCTTGTTGCCGTTCTTGATTTCCTCGTCGAGGATCTTCAGCCAGTCCGTCGCCACGCCGTTCTCCGTGCTCGCGCCCTTGCGCCGAGGCAGACATAGCCTTCGCCCG
>JALYWP010000322.1 GCA_030852655.1 Pseudomonadota bacterium
TGCTGGCGGCCGGCTTCGACGAAGGTTTCATACGTGCCCTGCACGATGCCTTGCGTGCCGATATAAATCCACGAGCCGGCCGTCATCTGGCCGTACATCATCAGGCCCTTGCGATCGAGCTCGTTGAATTTTTCCCAGTTCGCCCAGTGCGGCACGATGTTGGAATTGGCGATCAGCACCCGCGGCGCGTTCTCATGCGTGCGGAACACGCCGACCGGCCTGCCGGATTGCACCAGCAGCGTTTCGTCCTCCTTCAGAGTCTTCAGCGCCGCGACGATCCTGTCGAAGTCGTTCCACGTCCGCGCCGCCCGCCCGATGCCGCCATAGACGACGAGCTCGTTCGGGTTCTCGGCGACATCGGGGTCGAGGTTGTTCATCAGCATCCTGAGCGGCGCTTCCGTCGTCCACGAAAGCGCGTTGAGTTCGCTCCCCCTCGGGCTGCGAATCTCTCGGATATTGTGCCTCGGATTCGATGCAGAGCTGTTCATCGTCTGGTCCCCACGAAAATGCCAGGATTTGCCGGCGCGCCTTTCGAAGCCGCCACGGCTAACCCTCCAGCCCCGGCAGGATGCCGTCGCTGACGCTGGCGTTCAGCGCCCCCGTGAGCACCAGTTCGGCGCCTGCCTTGAGGTCGTCGGCCATGTAGCGGTCGACCTCGAGTCCGGACACTGCCGAACGTATTGCGCGGTGTGCTTTCAACAACTCCGCGCCGGTGTTCAACGGCGCACGGAAATCCACCCCTTGCGCCGCGGTGATCGCTTCTATGCCTATGATTGCGCTCAGGTTTTCCGTCATCTGCAAGAGCCGCCGCGCGCCGTGGCAGGCCATCGAGACATGGTCCTCCTGGTTCGCCGAGGTCGGTGTCGAGTCGACCGAAGCCGGGTGCGCCATCTGCTTGTTCTCGCTCATCAGGGCAGCACTCGTGACTTCGGCGATCATCAGCCCCGAGTTCAATCCCGGCTTCTTCGCCAGGAACGCCGGCAGCCCGAAAGACAGCGCCGGATCGACCAGCAAAGCGATCCTCCTTTGTGCGATCGCACCGATCTCGCAAACTGCTATCGCGATCTTGTCTGCCGCGAAAGCCACTGGTTCTGCATGGAAATTTCCACCCGACACGACCTGGCCGTCGGCCAGGACTAACGGATTGTCGGTCACCGCATTGGCCTCGATCTCCAGCGTTTTCGCGGCCATCCTGAGCAGATCGAGGCACGCCCCGTCGACTTGCGGCTGGCAGCGGATGCAATAGGGGTCCTGCACGCGCTCGTCGCCTTCGAGGTGGCTGTCGCGGATTTCCGAGCCTTTGAGCAGCGCGCGCAGTGCTGCGGCCGTGTCGATCTGACCGCGATGGCCGCGAAGTGCATGGATTTCCTCATGGAACGGTGCCGACGAGCCCATTGCGGCGTCGGTCGAAAGCGCGCCTGTTATGAGTGCAGCATTCGCCGCGCGATGCGCGCGAAACAGCCCGGCAAGGGCCAGCGCGGTCGATACCTGCGTGCCGTTGATCAGTGCCAGCCCCTCCTTGGCGGCCAGCGTGATCGGCTTTAGCCCGGCCCTTTCAAGGCCTTGGTTCGCCGCCATCCGCTCGCCCTGGAAAAATACCTCGCCGACGCCGAGCATCGCCGCCGTCATATGCGCGAGCGGCGCAAGGTCGCCCGAGGCGCCGACCGAGCCCTTTTCTGGGATGACCGGCACGACGTTTTTCGCGAGCATCGCTTCGATCATCGCGACCGTACCGATGCGTATACCCGACGCTCCGCGGCCAAGTGAGATCAGTTTCAACGCCATCACGAGCCTGACGATTTCGGCCGGCAGCGGTGCGCCGACACCGCAGCAATGCGACAGGATCAGGTTCTTCTGCAGCGTTTCGACATCCCTGGCGTCGATCCGGACGCTGGCGAGTTTTCCGAAGCCGGTGTTGATGCCGTAGACCGGTTCGCCCTTGTCGACGATCCTCTGTATCACCCCTGCCGCCGCCGCGATCCTCTCGCGGCAACTGTCGTCGAGCGAAGGAAGCGTGCCCTCGTAGATGGCGCGGAGCTCGGCGAGCGTAACCGAGCCCGGTTTCAGGACAAGCGGCTTCATCGGCCTCTCCAGATGCGGCGGTGCAAGGGATTGAATCCGATGCGATAAACGAGTTCGGCCGGGGTTTCGACGTCCCAGATGGCGAGGTCGGCCCATTTGCCGGCTTCGACCGTGCCAACCTCTTCGTGCAACCCCAGCGCGCGCGCGGCTTCGCGGGTCACGCCGGCGAGGCATTCCTCCACCGTCATCCCGAACAGCGTTGCCGCCATGTTCATGGTCAGGAGCAGCGAGGTGAGGGGCGAGGTGCCGGGATTGCAGTCGGTCGCGACTGCCATCCTGACGCCGTGCCTGCGGAAGAGCTCGATCGGCGGCTTCCTGGTCTCGCGGATGAAGTAGAAGGCGCCGGGCAGGATGACGGCGACGGTTCCAGCTGCCGCCATCGCGACCGCGCCGCCTTCGTCCGTATATTCCAGATGATCCGCCGACAGTGCGCCGAAGCGCGCTGCCAGGGCCGCGCCATGGAGGTTGGAAAGCTGGTCGGCGTGAAGTTTCACCGGCAGGCCAAGCGCCTTCGCCACGTCGAAGACGCGGGCGATCTGGTCGGGCGAGAAGGCGATGCCCTCGCAAAAACCATCGACCGCATCGGCGAGACCGCGTGCCGCGATCGCCGGCAGCATCTCGTCGGCGACGAGATCGATATAGGCTTGCCTGTCGCCATTGGCTTCCGGCGGCAGCGCATGCGCGCCGAGGAAAGTCGCGCGCACCGTGACGTCGCGTTCGGTTGCAAGCCGCCGCGTCGCACGAAGCGACTTGGCTTCGTTGTCGAGGTCGAGCCCATAGCCCGACTTGACTTCGACGGTCGTCACCCCTTCGGCCAGCAACGCGTCCAGACGCGGCAGCGACTGGCGGACAAGTCCGTCCTCGCTCGCTGCCCTCAGCGCCTTCACCGACGAGACGATGCCGCCGCGGGCCTTCGCCACCTCCTCATAAGTCGCGCCGGCAAGCCGCATCTCGAACTCGTTGGCGCGGTTGCCGGCATGGACGAGATGCGTGTGGCAGTCGATCAGGCCGGGCGTCACCAGCCTGCCGTCGCAGTCGATGACATCGCTTCCGTGTAGCAGCCCGGCCGGCAATCCCGCTTCCGGGCCGGCGTAGACGATGCGGCCGTCTTGCGCCGCGACGGCGCCTGCGGGGACCAGTCCGAGACCGGAAGCGCCTTCCGCCAGGGTGATAAGCCGGGCATTGCGCCAGACAGTAGTCCGGTCCGATTCTGGAGCCGAAGCCATCGCCCCCATTCCCTTTCGTTTGAATATGTATATACATATTACAGACGGTGCTGGCGGTCAATGAGAGGATAACAGATGCGCATCCTTCGCGCCGAGGCCTATCGCCGGATGAGATGGAAGAACGGCGGCGGCGAGACGGCCGAGATCGCTGTGTCTCCGGAAAGCGCCGGGCTCGACGATTTCGACTGGCGCGTCTCGATGGCTCGGATCGAGGCGGGCGGGCCGTTCTCGCTCTTTCCCGACGTCGACCGCACGATGTCCGTCCTCGAAGGCGAGGGAATGCTATTATCGGCCGAAGGGCGCAGCCCCTTCGGGCTGACTTTCCGATCCGACCCTTTGACCTTTCCAGCCGACGCCGCAACATCGGCCGCGCTCATCGCCGGCCCGGCCACCGCCCTCAACGTGATGTCAAGGCGCGGGCGGTGCCGGCACGAGGTCTCTGCGATGGATATCGATGGGTCGATGGAAATCTCGTTCGACGCCGCGCAAGCAATGCTGTTCTGCCGGGCGGGAAGCATGCTTCTCGGAAACGAAGCCGGCCAAGGACGGCTTGGCCGGTTCGATGCGGTGGTGCTGGACGATCGGCGAGCCGCGCATCGGGTCGAGGGACGCGGCGCGTTTTTCCTGATCGAGTTCAGCTTGCCTTGAACGCCGCCGCCTGCGTCGGCGGCTCAATCCGGCCGGCCCTGCCGAAAGGTCACGAAAAAGCCTGAATCGAAACATTGTCACGACTGGCAATAAGCGCTTTTATCCATCTGCATTCTGGCTGGTTCGCGGTAACCTGCAGTGTCGGGTTCAGGGACCTGCTGCAACGCAACCAACTGCCGCCGAAACGATTAGCGCGGAGCGCCGCGGTTACGCGGGTCTGAGGGCTCGACGGATTTTATATGAATATTCAAACCGATCCCAATCGGCTGCAGATACCGGCGCATCATTTCCCGGCTCCCCCTGAACAGCCAATCCGCGCGCAATTCCTGCACGAAGACCGGCTGAGGTCGCTCGGCGAAAGCCTGGCGCGAAACGAAATCCCGTCGCTTTTCGGGATGGAGACATTCGATTTCCAGAAGCGCGTGCGTGAGAACGCCGCGAAAATCCTCGATGTCTACCGCTCGACCAACGCTGCCCAGGCCCGCGGCGAGATGGTGACGCCTGCCGCGCAGTGGCTGCTCGACAACAACTATCTGGTCGAGGAAACGATCTTCCAGATCAAGCGCGACCTGCCGCGCCGCTTCTATCGCGAGTTGCCGACGGTGACGCTGCCCGATGGCACCACGGTGCCGCGAGCACTGGCGTTGGCATGGATATATGTCGCCCATTCCGACAGCCAGGTCTCCGCACACACGTTCAAATCGGTGGTCGAAGGGTTCCAGTCAGTCGAGCCGATGAAGATCGGCGAGTTGTGGGCGCTGCCGTCGCTGCTGCGCTTCGTGCTGGTCGAGAATTTGCGCCGCGTCGCCGTCCGCGTGAATCGGGCGGGCCAGATGCGTCATATCGCCAACGAGGTCGCCGACCGCGTGCTGGCAACGCCTGACGACGATAAAGACCGCAGGATTCTCGCCGACTATTCCGCGCATGCGCGCGACACCACCTTCGCCACGCAGCTTCTCTACCGGCTGCGCGACGGTTCGCAGAATTCGGGCAAGGCGCTGAACTGGCTCGAGAAGGAACTGGAGACGTCCGGCACCGACGCCGAAGAAATCACCATCATCGAGCACCACACGCTGTCCTCGGGCAACGTCACGACGGGCAACGTCGTTCGGGGCCTGCGTCTCATCAACGACATCGAATGGACGGACTGGTTTGAGGACGTCAGTCGGATCGACGCGCTGCTGCGCGAACGCACCGACGTCGCTGCGCTCGATTTCGCCTCGCGCGACCAGTACCGCCAGGCGATCGAAGATCTCGCCCGGCGCTCCGGCCTCAGCGAGTTCGAGGTGGCGGAGAAGGCGACGGAGCTCGCCGGCTACGGGAAAGGCGAGGCAGGGTCCGACAAGGCCGACGGACAAGGCTCCCATGCCTCCGCTTCGACCTCAGACAATGTCGGCTTCTTCCTCGTCGGATCTCGCCGCGAGGAACTGGAAGAGGCGATCGGCTACCGTCCGAGCTTCGGGACCCGGCTGCTGCGTGCCTTCCGTGCCACCGGCTGGGCCGGCATCGTCGTGCCTGTCTTCCTGCTTACCGTGCTCCTGACGGCAATGGCCGGTTCGGCGCTGAAGGCGATCGGTCTGCCGGGGCACGCCATCGCGCTGCTTCTGGTCCTGTTCGTGGTGCCGGCAAGCGAGGGTGCGCTTGGCTTCTTCAACGCGATTGTGCTGCTTTTCCTGAAGCCGACGCGGCTTGTCGGCTATGAGTTCAAGGAGGGCGTTCCCGCCGAGGCGCGCACGCTCGTCGTGGTGCCCACGCTGATCGGCTCGCGCGACGATGTCGAGGAGACGGTGCGCAAGCTCGAAGTGCACCATCTCGCCAACGCCATGGGCGAGGTTCATTTCGCCTTGCTGTCGGATTGGACCGACAGCAATGAAGAGCAGAGCGCCGCCGACGACGAGATACTTGCCTTCGCGCGCGCCGAGATCGCAAAACTGAACCAGCGTTATCCGGCGGCCGGTCCCGAAGGGAGCCCGCCGCGCTTCTACCTGCTGCACCGCCGGCGGCTCTACAATCCATCGCAGAGGGTCTGGATGGGCTGGGAGCGGAAGCGCGGCAAGCTTCACGAACTCAATCTCTTCCTGCGTGGCGATCCGGACACCACCTACATGCCGCCCGACGCGCCGCTGCCGGAAGGCGTCGTGCATGTGATGACGCTCGATGCCGACACCCGCATGATGCGCGACGCCGTCGACCGGCTGGTGGGAAAGCTCTGCCATCCGCTCAACCGGCCAGTGATCGATCATGGCGCCGGCAAGGTGGTTGCGGGTTATTCGATCCTCCAGCCGCGGGTGACCCCGTCGCTCACGGCGGGCGACGAGGCGTCCTTCCTGCAGCGCGTGCAGTCGGCCAATCGGGGCATCGACCCGTACGTCTTTGCTGTCTCCGACCTCTATCAGGACGTGTTCGGCGAGGGCTCCTTCACCGGCAAGGGGCTCTATCACATCGATGCGATGGAAACGGCGCTGGCCGGCCGGATAGCCGAGAACGAGGTGCTGAGCCACGATCTGCTCGAAGGCTCGCTGGCGCGTTCGGCGCTGGTGACGGATGTCGAGGTGGTCGAGGACTATCCCACCCGCTATTCGGTCGACGCGTCGCGCCAGCATCGCTGGGCGCGGGGGGACTGGCAGCTACTAGGCTATATCTTCAGCCCGAAGTCGGGCGTGCCGGCGCTGTCGCGCTGGAAGATGGTCGACAATCTCAGGCGCTCGCTGACGCCGATCTTCTGGGTGATGGCAGCGGTCGCCGGCTGGGCGCTGCTGCCTTTCACGCAGGCCGCGCAATGGCAGGCCCTGCTCATCCTGGCGCTGTTCATGGCGCCGACCTTCGACATTGTCGATTCCATCCTGCCGAAGAGCCGCGAAGCGACCGCGAGGGGGCATTTCACGGCGCTGGCGCGCGATACCGCATTCGGCACCGCGCAGGTGGCGCTGCGCGTGGTGCTGATGGCGCACAGTGCCTGGATGATGGGCGACGCCATCGTGCGCACCATCTACCGCATGTTCGTCAGCAGGCAGAACCTGCTCGAATGGCGAACGGCATCGCAGGCGCACAAGGCGGGCGACAATAGTCTCGGCTCATACTACTCGATGATGTATGGCGCCGTGATCATCGCCGTCGTCGGTCTGGCGATCGCGGTGGCTGCCGATTCCACCGGCGCCTTCGTAGGCTTCTTCTTCCTGCTGTTCTGGGCGGGCTCGCCTGCCTTTGCCTGGCTGATCAGCCGATCGGCCGAGACCGAGGACCGGCTGCGCGTGTCGCCTGCCGACACCGCCATGCTGCGGACGGTGGCGCGGCGGACCTGGGCCTATTTCGAGACCTTCGTGACGGCGGATCATAACCATCTGCCGCCGGATAATTTCCAGGAGAAGCCGCACCCAGTCGTCGCGCCGAGGACCTCGCCGACCAATATTGGCGTGTATCTTCTCTCGATCGTTTCGGCGCGCGATTTCGGCTGGATCAGCCTGGCCGACGCGGTTCAGCGCATCGAGGCGACGGTCGCCACCATCGAGACGATGGAGCGCCATCGCGGCCATCTGTTCAATTGGTACGAGACGACGACGCTCAGGCCGCTCTATCCGCTCTACGTGTCGAGCGTCGACAGCGGCAATCTCGCCGGCCATCTGGTCGCTGTGGCGGCGGCCTGCTCGGAATGGGCCGAGGCGCCGTCCGTGCACCTCCAGGGCGACTTCGACGGCATACTCGACTGCGTCACCATCCTCGACGAAAGCCTGTCCGAACTGCCCAATGACCGCCGCCAGCTCAGGCCGCTCCGGCAACGGCTTCTGGACAGGGTGGTCGGCATGCGCCGGGCGGTCGACACGATCAAGACGCAACCCGAAATGGCGTCGATCCGCACCATAAACCTGATCGTGCAGGCGAGCGAGATACGCAAGCTGGCGGTCGCCATCGACACGGAGGCGAAATCGGCACGCAGTGCCGTGCTGGTCGACTGGGCGGCACGGCTGGAGGCGACCTGCGAGGCGCATGTGCAGGATGCGCACGGCGACGACGGCGCCATCGCGGCGTTGCGCAATTCGCTGGTCAGGCTCAGCCAGCGCTGCCGCCAGTTCGCCTTCGAGATGGATTTTTCCTTCCTGATGCGGAGGGAGCGCAAGCTGCTGTCGATCGGCTACCGGGTCGAGCAGCACCAGCTCGACGAAGCCTGCTACGACCTGCTTGCCTCCGAGGCGCGGCTCACCAGCCTGTTCGGCATCGCCAAGGGCGACCTGCCGACGGAGCACTGGTTCCGTCTCGGCCGGCCGATCGTCGAGATCGGCTTCCGCGGCGCGCTGTTGTCATGGTCGGGCTGGATGGTCGTGTATCTGATGGCGGCGCTGGTGATGTAGGAACCGGTGGGGGGCTTTCTCAAGCAGTCCAGCCATCTGTTCATCAAGCGGCAGATCCAATATGGCCGCCAGAAACGCGTCCCATGGGGGATTTCGG
>JALYWP010000329.1 GCA_030852655.1 Pseudomonadota bacterium
GTCGTCATAGGCGTGCGGCACCATCTCGTGCCAGTGGCGGCGGAAGTTGCGGATGTTCTCCTCGTGGTCGGGAAACAGCGCGATGATTTCCGCTTCCGCCTCCTCCCATGTGCGGCCGCGATCCTGCTCGATGTTCCAGGCCGCGGTGCAGACATTGTCGAAGAACCATTTCCGCTCGTTCGCGTCGGGGATCAGCCGGCTGAAGGGCAGGTCGGGGTCGTAATGCACCAGCACCTTGCCGATGTCGAAGACGATATGGCGGATTTCGCTCATGCTGGTTCCTTCAATGCCTGCGCTGGGTTGCCCCGGGGATGGCGGATTCGATGACTTTCTTCATGACGGTCGGCAGCGCCTCGTCGTGAACGGCCGAAATTGGCGACCACCGGTGGCCGGCAGGCGTGGCGATCCCGTCGACCTCGGCGCGGTACACGTCGAGCTCCAGTGAAAAATGCGTGAAGACATGGCTGATGCTGCCGGCGCGCCGCCACTCGGCCGGGAAGGGCGCGCTGTTCACGCTGGTGTCGCCATCGACGCGGGCGGTCCAGCCGGTCGTCGGCACCTCGCTCATGCCGCCGAGCAGGCCCTTGTCGGGGCGCGTCCGCAGAAGGATTGCGCTGTCGTTTCTGATCGCCACATAGGCCGCACCGCGCCGCCGCGGCTTCGCGGCCTTTTCGCCGCGAACGGGTAGGATCTCGGGATCGCCGGCAAGGATGGCGCGGCAATCCTCGCGCACCGGGCACAGCATGCAGCGCGGTCGCTTCGGCGTGCAGACCGTCGCGCCGAGATCCATCATCGCTTGCGCGAAGTCGCCGGGCCGGCCGGCCGGAACCAGTCCCTCCAGCAACGCGCGTATCTCCGGCTTGGAATCCGGCAACGGCGTGCGGATTTCGAAGAGCCGCGACGTCACGCGCTCGACATTGCCGTCGACCACGACGGCCGTTCTGCCGAAGGCGATTGCGGCGATGGCGGCTGCCGTATAGGCGCCGATACCTGGAAGTTCGCGCAGGCCCGACTCGCTGTCCGGAAATGCGCCGCCGAGTTCCGCCGCGACGAAATCGGCGCATTTCTTGAGGTTGCGGGCGCGCGAATAATAGCCGAGACCAGCCCATGCCTTCATGACGTCTTCGAGCTCGGCTGCCGCGAGATCAGCCACTGCAGGCCACTTTTCCAGGAATTTCCGGAAATAGGGTTTTACCGCTTCGACCGTCGTCTGCTGAAGCATGATCTCCGACAGCCAGACCCGGTAGGGATCGGGCTCGCTGCCTTTGGCAAGCGCGGATGGCGCAACCCGCCACGGCAGGTCGCGATGGTGGGCGTCGTACCAGGCAAGCAGGCGACCGGCCAGATCGCCTTCCTGCTGGGACGCGCCCTTGCGGGCTTTGCCGGTGAGTGTCATTGCTTCCGCAAGCTGCCAAAGAGGCGAAATAGGTGCAGAACGCGCATGGCAGGAAAAGGGCATAACCGCAATCCCGTCGCTGTCAGCGATTTGGCGACGCAGATACTCGATCCGGTGCTGCGCAAACGCGCGGGCATCTCGATCGGGCTCGTGCAATCCTGGGAGGAGATCGTCGGGCCGCGGCTGGCGCGCAGTTCGCGACCGGAAAAAATCCAGTGGCCGCGGCGTAGGGGCGATGACGATCCCTTCGAGCCCGCCGTGCTGGTCATCGCTTGCGAGGGTGCGGCAGCGCTGCATCTCCAGCACGAGACAGGCGAGATCATCGGCCGTGTCAACGCCTTCCTCGGCTTCGGAGCGGTCGCTCGCATCAGGATCGTGCAGAAGCCGGTGACGCAGCCGTCGATGGAACCGAAGCCGATCCCGCGGGCGTTGTCGCCGGAGGAAAAGGCCCGCCTTGCCAGGACCGTCGGCGAGATCGAGGACGACGATCTTCGCGCATCGCTGGAGCGGCTGGGCGCGACCATTGTCGGGACGCGCAAGCCCAAAACCTGATTCCGGTCTCGCTAACGTGATCGCCGCCACAATTTTGACGATTGGATTGGGGACCGGGATACCCTAATTCGCGGCAACTCTCGCTTTCTGGTGCCCAGGCGTTGCAATATCCGTCCATAGTCAGGTGATTCGCATGATTCGTACTCTGCCTCGCAGAACCGTCCTTTCGCTACTCGCCGCCTCGGCACTCGTGGCGGCCTGCAGCGATTCCAGCGATACCGCCCAGGCCGAGACGCCTGCCGATCCGGCAAGCCCTCCCGCCACAGCCGAAACGCCTCCGCCCGCCGAGGCGACCCCGCCTGCGGCCGCCGTCGCAGCGCCCGAATCCAAGGGCAGCGTCGACATGGCCAAGCTGCTCGAACCCGGCGCGCTGCCCGACAAGGTGCTCGGCAAGGACGACGCGCCGGTGACGATCGTCGAATATGCGTCGATGACCTGCCCGCATTGCGCGCATTTCCATGCCACGACGCTGCCGGAACTGAAGACCAAATACATCGACACCGGCAAGGCGCGCCTGATTTTCCGCGAATTCCCATTCGATCCGCGCGCCGAGGCGGGTTTCATGCTTGCCCGTTGTTCCGACGACAACTATTTCCCGATGATCGACGTGCTGTTCAAGCAGCAGCAGAACTGGGCGTCGGTCGAAAATGCCAGGGATGCGCTGCTGCAGATCTCCAAACTTGCCGGTTTTTCACAGGAGTCCTTCGAGGCCTGCTTGACGGACCAGAAGCTTCTGGACGATGTGAGAGCAGTGCAGAAACGGGGCGCGGAAGAGTTCAAGGTGGACTCCACCCCGACCTTCTTCATCAACGGGAACACCTACAAAGGGGCCCTGACGATTGCGGAAATGTCGGCGATCATCGACGGCATGCTCTGACGCTTGCCCGCTCAGCGGGCGGGCGGGTTTCCGCTCGCCTGCTGGTTTCTGCGTGAACCAGGGCAGGCACGCATGAAGTTCTCGCGGCTGCGCCTCCTTGGCTTCAAATCCTTCGTCGAACCCGGCGAATTCGTCATCGAGCGCGGGCTGACGGGCATTGTCGGCCCGAACGGCTGCGGCAAGTCCAACCTCGTCGAAGCGCTGCGCTGGGTGATGGGCGAAAGCTCGTACAAGAACATGCGCGCGTCCGGCATGGACGACGTCATCTTCTCAGGCTCCGGTACGCGGCCGGCCCGAAACACGGCCGAAGTCACGCTTTTCCTCGACAATACCGACCGCACGGCCCCTGCCGCCTTCAACGATGCCGACGAATTGCAGGTGTCGCGCCGCATCGAGCGCGAGGCCGGCTCCGTCTATCGCATCAATGGCAAGGAGGCGCGCGCCAAGGATGTGCAGCTTCTTTTCGCCGACCAGTCGACGGGCGCCCGCTCGCCCTCCATGGTCGGGCAGGGGCGTATCGGTGAACTGATCCAGGCGAAGCCGCAGGCGCGCCGCGCGTTGCTCGAAGAGGCGGCCGGCATTTCGGGCCTGCACACGCGGCGGCATGAGGCCGAGCTTCGCCTCCGCGCCGCCGAGCAGAACCTCGAGCGTCTCGACGACGTGGTCGGCGAGTTGGAGAGCCAGATCGACAATCTGAAGCGCCAGGCCCGCCAGGCTTCGCGCTTCAAGAACCTGTCGGCCGACATCCGCAAGGCAGAGGCCACGCTGCTGCATGTCCGCTGGACCTTGGCCAAGGCCCAGGAAGCCGAGGCGCAGTCGGCGCTGTCGTCGGCAACGTCGGTCGTCGGCGAGCGTGCGAGCGCGCAGATGGAAGCGGCGAAGCAGCAGGCGATAGGAGCGCACAAGCTGCCGGAACTGCGCGAAGCGGAGGCTGCCGCCGCAGCGGCCTTCCAGCGCCTGTCCATCGCCAAGTCGCAGATCGAGGAAGAGGCCGCGCGCGTGGAGCGGCGTCGCGCCGAACTCGGGCGGCGGCTGGAACAACTCGACGCCGACATGGCGCGCGAACAGCAGATGGTGCGCGACAATGCCGATGTGCTGCAGCGGCTCGATGCGGAAGAGGCCGCGCTGAACGGGGAGAACGCCTCGTCACTGGAGCGGGAAACGTCGACGCGCGCGGCATTCGAGGCGGCTTCGTCGGCTCTTACGCTCAGCGAAGCCGCACTGGCGAAGCTGACGGCCGAGCGGGCCGAGGCAGCCGCTCAGCGCAACCAGATCGAACGTTCGCTGCGCGAGACGGCAGAGCGGCGCGAGCGGCTTGAAAGGCAGCTTGCAACCGTAGATCACGAGGCTGCCGAGATCGCCGAACGCATCGCCGGTCTTGCCGATCCCGCCGAGAAAAAGCTGCTTGCCGAGCAGGCCCAGGCGAGACTGGAAGCCGCAGAGGCGTCCGCCAACGCGGCGGAGAAGGCGGTTGCCGAGGCGCGTGCGGCCGAAAGCGCGGCGCGTCCGCCCTTGCAGGAGGCGCGCGGCGAACTGGCCCGGATCGAGACCGAGGCGCGCACGCTCGCCAGGATTCTCAATGCCGCGACGGGCGACCTATTCCCGGCGGTGCTGGAGCAGATCACGGTCGATCGCGGCTGGGAGGCAGCACTTGGCGCCGCGCTCGGCGACGATCTCGACGCCGCACTCGATCCGGGTGCGCCCGCGCATTGGGCCGTGATCGATGCGAACGGCGCAGACCCGGTATTGCCGGAAGGCGTGCGCAGCCTGGCAAGCGTGGTGCGCGGGCCGCGCCAGCTTCAACGTCGCCTGGCCCAGATAGGCATCGTCGGCGCCACCGACGGACGCCGGCTGCAGGCGCTTCTGAAGACCGGCCAGCGCCTCGTCGACAAGGAAGGGGCGCTGTGGCGCTGGGACGGCTTCACCGCAAGCGCCGACGCGCCGACGGCGGCGGCCCAGCGTCTGGCCCAGAAGAACCGCCTTACCGAACTCGACCTGGAAATGGCCGCGGCGACTGAGAAGGTGCGCGCCGCCGAAGCAGCGCTTGCCGCGGCAGAAAACACCGTGCGCGAGTGCGTCGCCGGCGAGGGCGCGGCGCGGCAGGCCTGGCGGGACGGGCAAAAGCTTCTTGGCGATGCGCGCGATGCACTCGCCCAGGCGGAGAAGGCAGCCGGCGAACTTGCCGGCCGCCGCGAGGCGTTGGCGGAGACGCGCGCGCGCATCGCCGACGATTTGGCCGAAGCGGCGGCTGCCGTTGCAGAAGCGGAGGCGCAGCTGGCCGGCGCGCCCGATCTGGGCGATCTCACCAAGCGGCTGGAAGGGTCGGCTGCGACCGTCACCCGCGACCGCGGCGTGCTCGCCGATGCGCGTGCGCTCCATGAGGGGCTGAAGCGCGAGGCCGAAGTGCGCACCCGGCGGCTAGGCGCCATCGCGTCGGAGCGGGGCACCTGGGTGCAGCGGGCGGCCAACGCCGAGACCCACATAGCGTCTCTCGTCGAGCGGCGGGCGGAGACCGCCTCCGAACTCGAGGCGCTGGAGGATACGCCCGACGAGATCGCCGCGAAGCGGCGTGCTCTGCTCAGCCAGCTCTCCGAATCCGAGACGCTGCGCAAGGCTGCGGCCGACCGCCTGCAGGAGGCGGAGACCAGCCAGGCGTTGCTGGACAAGGCTGCGACATCGGCGATCACCGCGCTGTCGGAGTCCCGCGAGGGACGGGCCCGCGCCGAAGAAAGGCTGAACGCCGCCGACGAGCGCCGCCGCGAGGCCGAAGCGCGCATCCAGGAAGTGCTGAACACCCCGCCGCATCTGGCGATCCGCCAGGCGGAACTCGATGCCGACGCGCCGCTGCCCGACATGGCCGATGTTGAAAAGCGGCTCGACCGGCTGAAGGTCGAACGCGAGCGGCTGGGCGCCGTCAATCTGCGCGCCGAGGAAGAGCAAAGCGAACTGTCCGAGCGGCTGGAGACGATCGTTTCGGAGCGCGAGGACGTCATCGAGGCTATCAAGAAGCTGCGTCAAGCGATCCAGAGCCTCAACCGGGAGGGACGCGAGCGGCTGCTTGCCGCCTTCGACGTGGTGAACGGCCACTTCCAGAGGCTGTTCACGCATCTCTTCGGCGGCGGCACCGCCGAACTCCAGCTGATCGAATCGGAAGACCCGCTGGAGGCAGGGCTGGAGATTCTCGCGCGCCCCCCGGGCAAGAAGCCGCAGACGATGACGCTGCTGTCAGGCGGCGAGCAGGCGCTGACGGCAATGGCGCTGATCTTCGCCGTGTTTCTCACCAATCCCGCGCCGATCTGCGTGCTCGACGAGGTCGATGCACCGCTCGACGACCACAATGTCGAGCGCTTCTGCAACCTCATGGACGAAATGGCGAATTCGACCGAGACGCGCTTCGTCATCATCACCCACAACCCGATTACCATGGCACGCATGAACCGGCTGTTCGGCGTGACCATGGCGGAGCAGGGGGTGAGCCAGCTCGTCTCTGTCAACCTCGAAACGGCGGAGCAGTTGCGGGAGGCAAGCTAGCCGCAACCCGCCTCGTTTGTCTTCCGATCGCTATCAGTACCCGCGCGGGCATTCCGCGACGTAGCGGCGACCATCGCGACCGCGATAATAGCAGCGGCCCGGTTCGGTCGCCCGGCCGATCAGTGCACCGGCCGCCGCGCCGACGGCGCCGCCTACCAATGCGCCGCCCACTTCGCCTGTAGCTGCACCACCAACAATCGCGCCTGTCGCGCCGCCTACCACCGCGCCCTGTTCGGTCCTGCTGCAGCCGGCGATCGCCAGCGTTGCGACTGCGGCAATGATCAGTTTTTTCATATCGGCCTCCAGCAAGATGATGTGCAATAATCCCGCGTTACAACACGGCCATCCGGCAAATGTTCCGAGAAAAGGCGACCGGGGTGTGGCCGGAGTTGGCGGGAGAGATCATTTGTCGCTTGCGGCTAGCCCGAAGGCTGGGCACCCGATTGGCCCTGTTTGATCGTCCGCGCCGTTGCTTCTATCGGTCTCTGCTGCTCATCGGGGGTGCTAGCGCGGACGTTTGGAGCGCAACAAGGTCGCAGCGATCCGCAAGGGTTTGGTGATCCGCCACGACCTGCTGTTGCGCGTCGCTTCGAGGTCTCGCCGCAAGTTTCCGACCTCATCGCCCAGCGCGGTTATCCGCTGGGATTGCGCCTCCATCTGCTTGGCATCGGCGGCAATTTTTTTCTGCTGCTCGGCAAGTTTGGCCTCTTGTGCGGCAATCGCGCGTGCATGCTCCGCCGCTTGTGTGTCGCGCAAAGAGGTTGCGCGGGCTTCTTCAGCCGCCAAGGCGCTATGTACCGCTGTCGTCCGGTCCTGATCGTGTTTCGCGGCCAGCAGCCTTTCTCTCTCGGACCATTGGAGGCTGATGGTCTCGAAGCGATTTCGAACGGTGGCGATCTGCTCAGCCGAGTCCAGGGCACATAGCGCTTGCACTTTGCCCGGGGCATTCGGGCCGACACAGAGGACGCCCAGACCGTGGCTGTGGAGGAATTCGAAGGAAGGGTATTTGTCCCGCAGTTCGGACCAGAACCGCCAGACACCGAAATCCGATCGTCTCTCGTTGGTGTCGTGAAACAGTGCTACCGCCTGCTCTGACAGTTTCGGGAGCCATGTCTCGAAGTCATGCCGGACCGCCTCATAAGTGTGAAGTCCATCGAAGTGGATAAGATCGATGCTTCTCTCTTCGAATTGATCCGCGGCTGAGTCGAATTCGGCCCGTATTATCTTCGAGAAAGAACCGAAATTCCTGTCGTGAAACGCCTTGAACTCCGTGAAAATCTCTTCATCGTAGAACCCGGCATGCTTGTCGCCCTTCCATGTGTCGACGGCGAAGCAATGTGTATCGATTCCGGTCTTCTCCACCGCGCCGCAGACGGCGCAATAGGATACCCCCATGTGCGTGCCGAGCTCGACGAAAGTTCCGGGCCGCGCGGCGTGCACCAGCCAATGCGCGAATGGAACGTGGCCCTGCCACGCCGACAGGGCGATTCGTTTGGGCGTCCAGAACAGCGGGGGGAGATCCTCGCTGAACAGGTAATCCAGGGAAGAATGGCTTTCCGGCATGGATACTGGGTACTCGTTCTTGCTCAGACAGCTTGACGCAGCTTACCAGCATCTTTGCATGTAGCGTATGATGCCGCCAGTTCTCCGAGAATACGCCGGCCAACAAGTGCCTGAAAAAATAATTGGTCAATTTTATCCCCACGCTCTTCGTCGCCCTCATGCTGGCCTGAGTTTCTCCTGCGGGAACGCCGATCATGACGGTGGTTTGCGGGGAGGCACCGGCGCTCGGGTGGGTCGGCTAACGTGGCCGTGGAGGCCGAGGGTCCACGCGCGCGCAAGCCCAAATGGGCGTCGCGCCTTATGACGCGCCGTCGCGGAGGGCCAGCCGCCGGCAGGCGGCGGTACGCCCGTGAGCGAAAAGAACTCAGGCGTGGCGACGATGACGCTTGGACAACGCTAT
>JALYWP010000359.1 GCA_030852655.1 Pseudomonadota bacterium
TGACGCCGCAGATACCGTAGGCGGTATTGGCCTCGGCCGTGCCGTAGTCGACATCGGCGCGCAGCGTATGCAGCGGCACGCGTCCTTCGCGATACCACTCCATGCGGGCGATTTCGGCGCCGCCAAGACGGCCTGCGCAGTTGATGCGAATACCCTCGGCGCCGAGGCGCATGGCCGACTGAACCGCGCGCTTCATTGCCCGGCGAAACGCGATGCGGCGCTCGAGCTGCTGCGCGATCGACTGTGCGACCAGCGTGGCGTCGATCTCCGGCTTGCGAACCTCGACGATGTTCAGGTGCGTCTCGGACTTCGTCATCTCCATCAGCTTCTTGCGAAGCTTCTCGATGTCAGCGCCCTTCTTGCCGATGATCAGGCCCGGACGGGCGGCATGGATCGTCACGCGGCACTTCTTGTGCGGACGCTCGATCACAACCTTCGAAATCGCGGCCTGCTTGAGTTCCTTTTCGAGATACTCGCGTATCTTGATGTCCTCATGCAGCAGCTTGGAATACTCGCCGGTGTTTGCGTACCAGCGTGAATCCCAGGTGCGGTTGATGCCGAGGCGAAAACCGATCGGATTGATTTTCTGGCCCATTATGCGGCCTCCACTTGTTCTGCGACTTCACGAACGACGATCGTGAGGTGCGCAAACGGCTTCTCGATGCGGCTGGCGCGACCGCGGCCGCGGGCATGGAACCGCTTCATGACGATCGACTTGCCGACATAGGCCTCGGCCACGATCAACGCGTCGACATCCAGGTCGTGGTTGTTTTCCGCGTTGGCGATTGCCGATTCCAGCGTCTTCTTCACCGTGCCGGAGATCCGCTTCTGCGAGAACTCCAGGTCGGAGAGCGCAGTTGCGACCTTCTTGCCGCGGATCAGCTGCGCAACGAGGTTCAGCTTCTGCGGGCTGATACGGATCGTGCGCAGAACGGCGCGCGCTTCGTTGTCAGCAAGCCTGCGCGGAGCTTTGGCCTTGCCCATTGTTATTTCCTCTTCGCCTTCTTATCCGCACCGTGGCCGTAATAGGTCCGGGTCGGAGCGAACTCACCGAACTTGTGGCCGACCATGTCCTCGTTCACCGAGACAGGGATATGCTTCTGACCGTTGTAGACGCCGAAGGTGAGACCGACGAACTGCGGCAGGATGGTGGAGCGACGGCTCCACATCTTGATCACCTCGTTGCGGCCGCCATCGCGCACCTTCTCGGCCTTCTTGAGAAGATAGCCGTCGATGAACGGGCCTTTCCAGACTGAACGTGTCACTTCTGACTACCTCTTCTTATTTCTTGCGCTGATGGCGCGAGCGCAGGATGAACTTGTCGGTCGACTTGTTGGACCGGGTCTTCTTGCCCTTGGTCGGCTTACCCCACGGGGTGACCGGATGACGGCCGCCGGAGGTGCGGCCTTCGCCACCGCCATGCGGATGGTCGACCGGGTTCATCACCACGCCGCGGTTGTGGGGGCGCTTGCCGAGCCAGACCGTGCGACCGGCCTTGCCCAGATTGATGTTTCCGTGGTCGGGGTTGGACACCGCGCCGACAGTGGCCAGGCACTGTCCGGAGACGATGCGCTGCTCACCCGAGTTAAGGCGCAGGATCGCCATGCCCTGGTCACGCCCGACGAGTTGCGCGTAGGAGCCGGCCGAACGTGCGATCTGGCCGCCCTTGCCGGGCTTGAGCTCGACATTGTGGATGATCGTGCCAACCGGCATGGCGCTCAACGGCATCGCATTGCCCGGCTTCACGTCGACCGACGCGCCGGCGACGATCGTGTCGCCGGGAGCCAGGCGCTGCGGCGCGATGATGTAGTTCAGCTCGCCATCCTCATATTTGATGAGCGCAATGAACGCAGTGCGGTTCGGATCGTATTCGATCCGCTCGACCGTTGCCGTCATGTCGAACTTGCGGCGCTTGAAGTCGATGATCCGGTACGAGCGCTTGTGACCGCCGCCGATGAAGCGGGCCGTGATGCGGCCGTAATTGTTGCGGCCACCCGACTTGGTCAGGCCTTCCGTCAAGCCCTTGACCGGCTTGCCCTTGTAGAGGGCCGAACGATCGACAAGCACCAGCTGGCGCGTGCCCGGCGTAATGGGATTGTATGATTTCAGTGCCATTGTATTTCCCTCGCGCCTTTTCTCAGAGGCCCGTCGCGACGTCGATGGACTGGCCGTCTGCCAGCGTGACGATCGCTTTCTTGACATCGCCCTGGCGGCCGATCGTGCCGCGGAACCGCTTCACCTTGCCCTTGCGGACAAGCGTGTTCACGGCCGTGACCTTGACGCTGAACAGCGCTTCGACCGCCGCCTTGATTTCCGGCTTGGTCGCCTTCCTGGCGACGTTGAACACGACCTGGTTCTGCTCGGAAGCCATCGTCGACTTTTCGGTGATGGCCGGGCTGACGATCACGTCATAGTGGCGAAGGTCAGTCATTTGAAGCGCTCCTCGAGAGCCTCGACGGCGGCCTTCGAAAGGACCAGCGTGCCGCGGCGCAGAATGTCGTAGACGTTGATGCC
>JALYWP010000363.1 GCA_030852655.1 Pseudomonadota bacterium
GCGGGCGCCATCACCATGCTTTTGACCGACCGCAATTTCGGCACCGCCTTCTTCGCACCCGAGGGCGGCGGCGACCCGATCCTCTACCAGCACCTGTTCTGGTTCTTCGGCCATCCCGAAGTGTACATCCTGATCCTGCCGGGCTTCGGCATCGTCAGCCACATCGTCTCGACCTTCTCGAGGAAGCCGATCTTCGGCTACCTCGGCATGGCCTACGCGATGGTGGCGATCGGCGTCGTCGGCTTCATCGTGTGGGCGCACCACATGTACACGACGGGCCTGTCGCTCGA
This sequence comes from Pseudomonadota bacterium, assembly GCA_030852655.1. Classification (GTDB taxonomy): domain Bacteria; phylum Pseudomonadota; class Alphaproteobacteria; order Rhizobiales; family Rhizobiaceae; genus Mesorhizobium_K. The sequence continues at coordinate 291 of JALYWP010000363.1, forward strand.
CACCCAGCGTTACTTCGTGTTCGCCACCATGGTGATCGCGGTGCCGACCGGCGTGAAGATATTCTCCTGGATCGCCACCATGTGGGGCGGTTCGATCTCCATGCGCACCCCGATGCTGTGGGCGATCGGATTCATCTTCCTGTTCACCGTCGGTGGCGTCACCGGCGTCCAACTGGCCAATGCCGGCCTCGACCGCTCGATGCACGACACCTACTACGTCGTCGCGCACTTCCACTACGTGCTGTCGCTCGGCGCCGTCTTTGCCATCTTCGCGGCCTGGTACTACTGGTTCCCCAAGATGACCGGCTACATGTATTCGCCGTTCATCGCGCGGAGCCATTTCTGGATCACCTTCATCGGCGTCAACCTGGTCTTCTTCCCGCAACATTTCCTCGGGCTGGCCGGCATGCCGCGCCGCTATATCGACTATCCCGACGCCTATGCGGGCTGGAACATGGTCTCGTCCTACGGCTCGTATCTGTCGGGATTCGCCGTGCTCGTCTTCCTCTACGGCGTCTTCGAGGCGTTCTCGAAGAAGCGCGTCGCCGGCGCCAACCCCTGGGGCGAGGGCGCAACCACGCTCGAATGGCAGTTGCCGTCTCCGCCGCCCTTCCACCAGTGGGAACAGCTGCCGAAGATCAAGTGAGGCCGAACCACCGATGCCGCCGACGATCGGCGGCATCCGGTTCCATCGGGAACCGATAAGAAGAAGCAATTTCAGGAAAGGCGGAACCCGGCTTTCCGTCCGGAGTTGCGACACACGAGAAAGTTGCTGCACGCTGGCATGACGATTTTGGACAAGACCGTTCTCGACGACGCCGACCTCTCCGAGGCGACGGCGGGCGACTATCTGGAGCTCCTGAAGCCCCGGGTGATGTCGCTCGTCGTGTTCACTGCCTTCGTCGGCCTGGTCGCCGCGCCGGTGACGCTCAACCCCTTCATCGCCGTCATCGCCATCCTGTCGGTCGCCATCGGCGCCGGCGCCTCGGGCGCGCTCAACATGTGGTACGACGCCGACATCGACGCGGTCATGAGCCGCACCGCCTCGCGGCCGGTGCCGGCGGGCCGCATCCTGCCGCGGCAGGCGCTCGCCTTCGGGCTCGTGCTGTCGGCGCTCTCCATCATGACGCTCGGCGTGCTGGTCAACTGGGTGGCCGGCGGGCTGCTTGCCTTCACCATCTTCTTCTATGCCGTCATCTATACGATGTGGCTGAAGCGCTGGACGCCGCAGAACATTGTCATCGGCGGCGCCGCCGGTTCCTTCCCGCCGATGATCGGCTGGGTCGCCGCCACCGGCGCGATCAGCCTGGAAAGCGTCATCCTCTTCCTCATCATCTTCCTGTGGACGCCGCCCCACTTCTGGGCGCTGGCGCTGTTCAAGTCGGACGACTACGCCCGCGCCGGCGTCCCGATGATGCCCAACGTCGCCGGCGAGGCCTCCACCCGCCGCCAGATATTCGCCTATACGCTCCTCGTTGCGGTCGTCGGCGTGCTGCCCTGGTTCCTCGGCTACGCCACGGCCGGCTACGGCATCGTGGCGGCAGCGCTCGGCGCCGGCTTCGTCTGGTACGCCTGGGGCGTGCTGACGATGCCCGCTTCCGATCGCGCCATGAAGCCTGCCAAGGCGCTGTTCGGCTATTCGCTGCTCTACCTGTTCGTCATCTTCGCCGCCTATCTCGCCGACGCGGTTGCGCAGCGCGTGCTTGTCGCCGGAGGCCTGTGAGCATGGGACACGAGTTCGTAACCTTGAACGATAGCCAGAAGAAGGCGCGCCGCAGCCGCTCGATCGCCATCGGCCTCGGCCTCTTCGCCATGGTCGTCATCTTCTACGTCGCCACGATCGTGAAGTTCGGTCCGGCCATCCTGGACCGGGCCATGTAGCCATGGCAGCACGGAAGACGCCCACCGATCCCAGGAAGCAGCGCTCGAACCGGCTCGTCGCCGGCGTCTGCCTTGCTTTCTTCGGCGGCATGGTCGGCATGGCCTATGCCGCCGTGCCGCTCTACGCCATGTTCTGCCAGGTCACCGGCTATGGCGGTACGACGCAGCGCGTCGAGCAGTACTCGGACCGTGTCCTCGACCGTGAGATCACCGTGCGCTTCGACGCCAACACCTCCGGCCTGCCGTGGGATTTCAAGCCGGCCGCACGCGCCATGACG
>JALYWP010000006.1 GCA_030852655.1 Pseudomonadota bacterium
GCATCGCGCCGGGCAAGAACGATGCGCGCATGAAGGACATCCGCCGGCTGCTCATGCTGTTCGGCGACCTGCCCATCTCGCAGATAGGCGGCGGCGATGTGCATGACGACAAGACCGTGCAGGCCATGCGCTCTTTCCAGGCGCGCCACGGGCTCGACCCGAGCGGTGCGATCGATGCGGCGACGCTTGCCGAGATGGCAGTGCCGATTTCCGCCCGCATCCGCCAGATCAAGGTCAATCTGGAGCGTCGCCGCTGGCAGAACCGCGACCTCGGCGAGGAGAACATCTACGTCAACCTCGCCGACAGCAATGTGAAGATCGTGCATGGCGGCCGTTCCGAGCGTTTCGTCGCCGTCACCAATGCCGGCGACCTCGGCGCGCTGCCGACCTTCTTCGGGCTGATCACAGGCGTCGAGATGCGGCCGGGCGATGCGCCCGACATCGCGCTCACCGTCCGGTCGGCCTTCATCGACCGCATGGGCGGGCAGGGCTCCGAACGGGCTATCGCGATCACCGACGCGGCGTCGGTGGCCTCCGACCTCCTCGCGTCCCGGGCGCTGCCCGGCGAGACGCTCGATGCGCTCCTTGCATCCGATACGCCGGCTCGGATCGATTTCGCCGAACCGCTGCCGCTCTTCGTCACCTTCGTCACGGCCTGGGCCAATCGCGACGGCTCCGTCCATTTCCGTCGCGACGCGCATGGCCGCGATGCGAAGATCGCCGAACTGCTTCAGCTCGACTGAGCCGGATCGCTCCCGGCTTCGCCGCCTTCCAGCGCCGTCGCCGTCGCTGCCGTGGCTGCCGGGTCGCGCGGCAGCACGATGCGGAACTCGGTGAACGAGCCCGGTTCCGTCTCCACCTCGATCGTGCCGGAATGCTGCCCGACGATGATGTCGCGACTGAGCGAGAGGCCGAGCCCCGCGCCTTCGCCGGCCGGCATGGTGGTGAAGAAAGGCTCGAACATCTTCGTCTTCACTTCGGCCGGGATGCCGGTTCCGTTGTCTCGTATCCTGATCTCGACGGCGCCGCCGAGGTTCCTGGTCGATGCTTCGAGCACCGGCCGGTAAGCCGTGCCGTTCGCTTCCGCGCGGCGCATCGCCGTGGCATGGAAGCCGTTGGAGATCACGTTGAGAAGTGCGCGGGTGATCTCCTGCGGGTCGAGGTCGACCTTGCCCGCCAGCGGATCGAATTGCCTTTCCAGCGTGATGTCAAAATCCTCCCGCTCGGCGCGGGCGCCGTGCAGGGCAAGGCCGAGGCTTTCGTCGACCACTGCGTTGATGTCGACCGCCCGCCGCGCGCCCGACCCGCGGGGGGTCCCGTCGCGGTCTTCCTGCAAGTTCAGGAGCGTGTTCCTGACGACCGACCCGGCGCGCCTGCTGCTCCAGGCCACCTTGTCGAGATTGGCCTTCAGCGTGTCGCCAAGTTCCTCGACCTCGGCCCTGGTGCGGCCATCGATCACGGCGGCTTCCAGCACCATGCGGATGTCGTCGACAAGCCTGTTCGACAGTGCCGACACATCGCTGACGGCGTTGAGCTGCTCCTCGATCTCGCCACCGATGGCGGGGACGAGCCGCCCCAGCGAAACGAGCCTTTCGGTCCGGCCAAGCCGCGCCTGCGCGGCATGCAGGTCCTCGAGTAGGGCGGCAATCTTCTCGGCGCGCGCTTGCGCCTCCTGCGCGTGCTGGGCGCTTTCGGTCGCGATCGCCGCCTCATCCGCGAAGATGTTCGCCAGCTCGATCTGCCGCGCCGTGAACGGCGTGGGCTCGGAGCGGGTCAGAGCGAAGACGCCGATGGCGGCTCCCTCGCGCAGCAGCGGCACGCACAGGATCGCGGCGACGCCCCCGATCGGGACGATCTCATCGTGGTCCGTGTCATGGCCGGTGTCGGCGATATGGATCACCGTTCGATCCAGCGCCGCGCGGCCGATCCAGCTGTCGCGGCCGGGCAGATGGGGCCGGACGAGTTGCTCGGGCATTGCGCCGGTCGCAGCACCCAGTCGGTAGGCGCCGTCCCTGAGCATGTAGATCGCCGCGCCGCCGGCATTGCAGAGCGTTGCCGCCGAGCCGGTCAGTGTGGTCAGCACGCGGTCGAGATCGAAGCGCGAGCGGCCGATCGTCTTCAGCACTTCGGCCGTCGCCTGCTGCTGGCGCGCCGCCTCGTCCAGTTCGGCGGTGCGGGCCTGCACCTCGCCGGCGAGCCGGGCGTTCTCGATTGCCATCACGGCCTGGTCGGCGAATGTCCTGACCAGTTCCACCTGCCGTTCGCCGAACGGTCCGGGCCGAGGCCGCGTCAGCGCGAACACGCCGATCGCCTCGCCCTCGCGCAGCAAAGGCACGCAGAGCACGGAGGCAACGCCCGTCGTCGCCTTCGGATGGCCGTCCAGGTCGGGCATGTGCACCACGGCCTTGTCGAGTGCGGCGCGCCCGACCCAGCTGTCGCGGCTGGCAGCCACGGGGTTCGCCCGCGCTTGCGCCAGGAGTTCTGGCGATCCGACCGCCGCGCCGAGATGGTAGGCGCCGTCCTTCAGCAGATAGATTTCGGACGTGCTGGCCCCGCACAGTTCCGCCGCCGATGCCGCCATCGCGGCCAGCACGCCGTCGAGATCGGCGGCCGGGCGGCTGATCGCGTTGAGCATGCCGGCCGCCGCCGTCTGCTGGCGCAGCGCCTCGCCGAGTTCGGCTGTGCGGGACTTCACGGCTTCGAGCAGCCGCACGGTCTCGACGGCGATCGCCGCCTGGTCGGCGAGCGTCGTCGCCACCGCGATATCCGCATCGCCGAATGGCTGGGTGCGGGCGATCACCAGAGCGCCTACCGCGCCGTCGCTGCCGTGAAGTGGAACCGCAAGCGTGTTGCGGGCCGATGTGTCGCCGCCCGCTCCTCCCGGCGACTGCAGCGGGCCGGCTTCGCGCATGGCCCGCCGCGCCAGGCTGGCCGTCTGCAGGTATCGCTCGTCGCCCGGCCAGCCGTGCGGGAAGCCGACGCCGGCAGCACTTTCCAGCATCGTGCCGCCATCGTTGAGGCAGATCGCGGCCATGCCCTCGCCGCAGAGTTCGGCCGCCGAATGCACCAGCCTGTCGAGAACCGCGTCGAGGTCGAAGCGGGAGCGACCGATCGTCGCCAGCATGTCCGCAGTCGCCTCCCGCTCGCTCAACGCCTGGTCGAGGCTGCGGCTGCGCTCTTCCAGCGCGCCGGCAAGCCGCGCCGTGGTGATCGCGATGGCTGCCTGTGCGGCGAGCGTGGCTGCCAGCTCGGTTTCGCGCTCGCTGTAGGTGTCGTCGCCGTCGCGGCGCAGCGTCAGTGCGCCTGCGGCCTTGCCGTCGAGCGTCAGCGGAACGGCGAGCGTCATCCCCGGCGTTGCGCCGTCCCGCGAATCGGCTGCCGTCTGCACGACGCGGCTTTCGGCGACGGCAAGCCCCGCCGCCCTCTCGTCACCGCCAGTCGCGCCCGCCGCGGCGATGAGGCGGAACGTGCCGCCCTCGGCCAGGTGCAGTTCCGCCGATCCGGCGCCGCATAGTTCTGCCGCCGTGGCGACGATCGCGTCGAGAGCGTCTTGCGGATCGGTCCCGACGCTGCCGACTCGGTCGAGCATGCTCGCCGTTGCTTCCCGGAACCGGAAAGCCTCGTCCAGTTGATCCGCGCGCAGCGCGGCCAGGCGAGAGAGCCTGTCCGTCTCGATGGCGATGGCTGCCTGGTCGGCAAAGCTCTCCGCCAGCCCCTCCAGTTCCTGGCCAAAGGGCTGCGCCTCGGCGCCAAGCAGCACCAGCGCCCCTTGCGCCGTGCCGTCCCGCAGCAGGGGAACGCCAAGCGCAGCGCGGAAAGCCGCATCGCCGGTCGACATGTCCTCGACATGAAGCGTCTTGCCCTGCGCGATCACCTCGGCTGCAAGCGCGGCCCGTGTGGCGGCAAGCACGGCTTCGCGGTCCTGTTCCGGCAGCCCGGACACTGCACCTGCCTCGATCCTGTCGCCTGCCTGCCTGAACAGGACGCCGGCGCTTGCCCCGCAGGCCCGCGCGGCAAGGGCCACGATCGTTGCGAGCACGGCGTCGAGACCGGCCGAAGGATCGGCGACCTGCCTCAGCGCCTCGGCGGACGCGCGGCTTTGCAGTTGCGCCACGCCGCGCTCTTCCATGTGCAGCCTGCGGGTCTCGCCAAGCTCGGCGCCGTGAATGCCGCGCGTCTCGTCCAGCTCGGCCGCGTGAAGGCGATGTGCTTCATCCAGTGCGGCGGCGTGCCGTGCCACCGTCTCCTCGAGAACCGCAGCATGGAGCCCGCGCAACTCGCCGAGTTCGGCCTCGTGCCGCTGCTGAGTCTGGTCCAATTCCTCGGCGTGGAGCCGGCGCATTTCACCGATTTCGGCCACGCGCCGCTTTTCTGCCGCCTCCACATCCGCGGCATGCCGCTGCCGGGAATCGTCGCGCTCGGCGGTGCGCTCGCCCAGGACTTCGGCGTGGAGCCTCGCCAACTCGGCGAGTTCGGCCTGGTGCCGATCGCTGCTCTCTGCCTGCTCTTCCGCATGCAGCCGGCGCAACTCGTCCGTCTCGGCCACGCGCCGCTTCTCGGCCGCATCCACGTCGGCGGCATGTTGTTGCCTGGATTCGTCGCGTTCCCTCGTGCGCTCGTCCAGCGCTTCGGCGTGGAGCCTGGTCAACTCGGCGAGTTCGGCCTGGTGCCGGTCCCTGGTTTCAGCCACTTCCTCGGCGTGCAGCCGGCGCGTCTCATCGAGCTCGGCTGCGTGCAGGCTGCGGGTCTCCGCCATCTCGGCCGCATGCTGGCGCTCAGCCGCTTCCACGTCTGTCGCATGACGATGCCGCGCTTCGTCGCGCTCGGCCGTGCGCTCGGCAAGTTGTCTTGGCAGTTGCATGCCGGCGACGGCGAGCGCCGCCTGGTCGGCCAGCGCCGCCGCACGCTCGATCTCTTCCTCGTCGAACGCCGCCACCCGTCCGCGGGCCAGCGTCATCGCGCCGACGATCGCGCCATTCGCCAGCAGCGGCAGCCCCAGCATCGATCGGTTCGCCGCATCCTTGCCGGCGTGGTCCGGATCCTGCCAGGCGTCCGGCATGGCGATTGCCCCGGTTCCGGCGATGACGCGGTTTGCCAGGCTCATGTGGCTCTCGGTGGTGCTGCCGCCGCCGGCCGGCGAGAGTTCGTTCCCGTCGAGGCGGAAGAACCGCGCCTCGTCGGCGGCGCAAGAGCTCTCCACCCGTTGGCCGAGCCCTGCCAGCACCGTATCGAGGTCGAAGCCGGTCCGGCTGATCGTCCGGAGCAGGCTTCCGGTCGCCGCCTCGCGCTCACGCGAAGCAGCGAGGCTCAAGGTGCGCATGCCGAGTTCGTCGGCCAGGCGCGCAGCGTCCAGCGCGATCACCGCCTGGTCGGCAAAGGTCTTGAGCAGCGCCAGCCGGCGGCCTTGCAGCGAGGCCGGCACGGCATCCGGCCGAGTGTCCGCAACCGTCATGACGCCGATTGCCGTTCCACCCTTCAGCAGCGGAACGGCAGCGGCGGAACCAATACGGAGCAGCTTCGACAATTCGTCGGGCGTCGTCTCGGGGTCGGCCGGCAGATCGGCGACGAGCACCGCCTCGCGCGCCGCCGTCGTTCGCCCCGCCAGTGAGTCGGCTGCCGGCTCCGCGGGGAAGCTGCGGCCGATCAGATCCATTGCCTCTGCCGGCAGGCCGTGCTGCGCCTTGAAGTGCAGTTGCTGCCCGTCGAACAGCTCGACATGGCAATAGGGCGCGTCGCAGAGCCTGGCCGCGCTCGCGGCGATCCGCTCCAGCACCGGCCCGACATCGGCGGGCGCCTGCGCCACGGCGTGGACGATTTCGCCGGTCGCCGCCTGCTGCGCCAGCGATTCGGCCAGTTCCCGGTCGCGCTGCTCGATCGTCTCCAGCAGGCGCATGTTGCGGATCGCGGTCAGCGCCTGGTCGCCGAAATCCTGCGTCACGGCCACCTGCCTCGCGGTGAACGGCAGCGGGTCGGCGCGCGACAGCGAGAAGACGGCCTCCACCCGGTTGCCGTGCTTGAGCGGTACTGCGAGTGCGGCGCGTTCGTCGCTGTTTGCCGGCCGCTCGCCATAATCGCCCATGAAGCGCAGGTCGCGCGAAGTGTCGTCGACATTGACGATCTCGCCGGAATAGGCGGCTGCCGCTGCCACTGCATGCAGGTCGGTCTCCCGGGTGAACGGCGCCTTGCGCGCCGCTTCGGCCCAGTCGTTGGTGTGGCCGAGCTGCGCCGCGAGGCGGAACGCGTCACCCTCGCGCAGCCAGACCGCGCCGACATTGGCTTCCGTCAGCCGCACCGTGGAGCCGATCAGCGTGTCCAGCACCCGCTCAAGATCGTAGTCCGTGCGGCCGATCGTCTTCAGCATTTCGGCCGTCATCGTCTGCTGCTGCAGGGCGATGTCGAAGCCCACGGCGCTGTCGTCGAACTTGGCTTCGAGCCCCATCTGGCTCTGCTGGAGCCGGCTCGCCATCGTGTTGAACTTGTCGGCAAGCGCGCCGATCTCGTCGCGCCTGCGCACGTCGACCCGCTGGGTCAGGTCGCCATCGCCGAGCCGTTCGGCGCCGAGCAGCAGCCTCCTGACCGGTGCGGCGACGCGGCTCGCGAGCCAGACGCCGATCGCGGCTGCGACCAGCAGCCCGGCCGCCACCAGCAGCGCCGATTGCCAGAGCAGCGTGTAGAAAGGCGCCAGCGCGACGGCTTGCGGGATCTGCGCCAGCACCCGCCAGCCGGCCCCGGGCACCTCGGCAAAGGCGGCAATCGCCGGCGCCCCGTCATCGGTCACGGCGTCCACGGTCGTGCCGGTACCGCCGGCGGCAAGTGCGGCCGTCACCTGCGGCAGGCCCGACATGTCGTTCTCGCCGGCGACCGGATTCTTTCCGAGCCCGGCAATCAACCGGCCGGCCCTGTCGACCACGAAGACATCGCCGGTGTCGGCCGCGGCCTCGCTCACCAGTTTCGAGACGAAGGCGAGGTCGAGTTCGGCGACCGAAACGCCGCCGTCGGCATGCGCCTTGCCGATTGTGGTCGAGAGTTCAGAGCCGTTGCGGACATAGACCGGACCGAACCAGTTCCGCGCCTCGACGGTCTCGACGAAACGCGGCTCGGAAGCGTGGTTGGTCCGGCTGGCGACGGAAGCGGGAGCAAAGCGCGACACTTTCAGTTGCTCGGCGCCGGCGCTGTCTATGTAGAAGAGTTCGGCGATAGCCGAAAACTGCTGCAGCATGCGGTCGAAGTCGGCGCGCTGCTGCTCGATATAGGCGTTCTTCCAGGCCGGCTGGGTCGTCCAGGCGAGCTGTCTTTCAAGGTCGGCGACGATACCGCCGATGCGGCCCGCCAGCAGCTCGGCCTTCTGCTGCTCGGCGGCAAGTGCCGCGCGCTCCGCCTGCTTGTAGGCCGACCACAGGCTGACCGCGGCATAAAGGGAAAGCAGCAATGCGGTGAGGAGCACCGTCACCGCGGCGAACTTCACCCACAGCGGAATCCTCAGGCGCCGGCCCGGCTTTTCAGCCGCGCCTTTCGCTCCCTTTGCGGCCATCGCCATGGGTCAGCCGGACCATGCGCTTGCACAGGTCCATGGAATTGCACCCCCCGGGAATTCCAACACTTCGAGCTCCGTTACCATCTGTATCGTCGGCTGTCGTCTGAGAGACCGGCAACCTAAGCATCTTTGGAAACCTTGTCCATGAAAGCCGGCCGGCAGAAACCGGGATTTCCAGCGCAAACCGCGCCCCTATAACCCTCTCAAGCTATCGTGATGCCGCCGCCCCCCTCCTCCGAACCGGAGCAGGTGGGCGGCGGATGGAGCAGTGCTGTGATTCAGCCGCCGTGGGCCGAATGATCGGCTTCGCGACGTGCCTTGTCGACGGCGAACTCGACCTGCACCGTGCCGGCCTTCTCGAAGGTCAGCGTGCCGGGGAACTTGACGCCCTCGACCGCGGGTTCCTTCAGGCCCATGAACATCAGGTGATAGGAGCCGGGCTCGAGCTTGACCTCGCCGCCGGCGGGGATTTCCAGCCCGTCGGCCAGCGGCCGCATGGTCATCACCCCGTCCTTCACCGCCATTTCGTGGATTTCGCCCTTGTCGGCGATGCCGGCGGTGACCGAAATCAGCCTGTCCGGCGTCGATCCGGCGTTCTTTACGGTCAGGTAGCCGGCCGCGACCTTGGCGCCCGGAAGCGTCGCGCGCGACCATGGGTGGCCTATCGTGAGATCGCCCTGCTTGAATTCGTGGGCCGACGCTGCCGGTGCGAAGGACAGGCTTGCGGCAAGGGCCATTGCGGCAATCGCGAGGCTGGTCCGGGCTTGTGAGGAGAAAATCATGGGAAGGCTCCGTCGATTTGCGTTCGCGCCGCCTCTCGCGTGCTGCGAACTTGAATGCTGATCATGCTTGAACATCCGGCCGTACCCGCGTGGAGCACGGCGCATGGATCAGCGCGCAGGCGGAGCGCGTGGATTGGCCGGCGTCCACCGGTCACGCGGCGAAGCGGCAACCGGCGAGGGATGGTTGATCGCCTCGCCGACAAGAGCAACCGCCGGCCATTCGGTGGAAGCCGGCAGGTCGGCGGCCGTCTGGAACGCGGCGCTGCATGAAAGCATGCAGCAGTCGGGCATGTGGCCGCTGTCATGGCCGGCCGAACCATGACCGGAAGGGCTGCGGCCGGTCGAGCCTTCCGCGCAGATGACATTGCCGAATATGTCGCGCTGGACCGGCATTGCCGAAACGGCGAGAGCCGACTGCAGGACCAGCGCCAGCGCCGCGACGAAGGCCGCGAGCCTTGCGATGCCGGTCCTGTCCTTGCCCTGCCTCATGAAGCGCGCCGCCCGAAGCCTCGTCCCTTGGATACTCGCCCCTTTATATCGGGAAACGGTCCATACTCTTTGCGTTTTCGCAATTGCCGGACCTTTCCTATCACGCGCGTTTGCCTGCGCAAACGGGCCGCTTCTCGCGGGAGCATCCGGCTATCCCGCCTGCGGCGCGAAGCGCGCCACCAGCGAATGCGTATCGCCGGCATAGGTCAATCGGACATTGGTTACCGGCCGCTCGGCGCTCCAGGTGCGCCGCTGCACGACCAGGCATGGACTATGGCGCGGCACGCCAAGCATCTCGGCCACATGTTCGTCGGCGGACACGGCGCGGATCGCATGCTCGGCGGCGCTCCACGGCACTCGCGACAGCAGCCATGGACCTGGCGCGATCTCCTCGAAACTCTCCCCGTCCGCCTCCGGCACCGCGACGAGGCTGATCATGCGCTCCTCCAGGCAGAAGGGGGCTGCGCCCGCAAAGTGCCGGCACACCAGTTCGACCAGCCCGCTGCCTTCCGGAAAACCGCCATCCTGCGCCTCGCTACCGGCCGCCGTGCGCGCCTCGCGCGACAGGAGCTCGTAGCGATAGGGCAGGCCGAGCGCCTCGACCTCGGCCCTGATATCGTGGATTTCGAGGATCGCCGTCTGGCTTTGCGGCCTTCTCACGAAGCTGCCGGAGCGCCTGCGCCGCTCGATCAGGCCTGTCCGTGCAAGCTCCGACATCGCCTTGTTCACGGTCATGCGCGAGCAGCCATACTGGTCCGCCAGCTCGTGCTCGAAGGGAATGCGGTGTCCGGGCGGCCATTCACCCGACAGGATGCGGCCGCGAATATCGGAGAGGATGCGCTGGTAGAGCGCGCCCTTGCCGTCCGTTTCAGCCGCCTTCGCGTCCATCCTCGTCCTCTATGCCGTCAGTTCCACCATCGCCTTGCGGAACCGCCTGGTAATGGCATCGCCGCGCAAGTGCCGGCCGGCCTCGACCAGCTTCTTGCCGCGCACCCACACGCCCTCGACCTTCGCGCCGTTGGCGAATATCCAGGCGTCGAGGATCGCGTCACCCGCCTTGCCTGCGAGCGAAGGATGCGACGCATCGAGCGACACGAAGTCGGCCGGCGCGCCCGCCGCCAATCCGCTGCCGCCCGCGCCGAGTGCTGCGCTGCCGCCGGCCACCGCCGCGTCGAACAATGCGCGCCCGTTCGACTGACCGGGGAGAGCCAGCACGTTGCGCGCCTGGCGATGAAGCCGCTGCGAATATTCGAGCTGGCGCAACTCGTCCGCCACGCCGATCAGGACGTTGGAATCCGAGCCTATGCCGTAGCGCCCGCCCTTCGCGATGAACCGCCTGCCGGGAAAGGTGCCGTCGCCGAGATTGGCCTCGGTGATCGGACAGAGCCCGGCGATCGCGCCCGACTTGGCCATCTCCTTGGTCTCGGCCTCGGTCATGTGGGTGGCGTGGATCAGGCACCAGCGCGCGTCCAGCCCGGCTTTCGCAAGCAGCCATTCGACCGGTCGCGCGCCCGACCATTCGATGCAGTCCTCGACCTCGCGCATCTGCTCGGCAGCATGGATGTGGATCGGGCCATCCGGCGCCATCGCCGTCACCGCGGCCAGTTCCTTCGGCGTCACCGCGCGCAGGCTGTGCGGCGCCACGCCGACGACTGCTTCCTGTACCGATTCAACAGCCTTGCGGGATGATTCAATCAGCCGGGCGAAGCCGTTCAAATCGTTGACGAAACGACGCTGCCCCTCGGTCAGCTTCTGACCGCCGAATCCGGAATGCGCATAAAACACCGGCAGCAGCGTCAGGCCGATTCCGGTCTGTTTCGCCGCCGCCGCGATGCGCACAGCCATCTCCGCTATGTCCGCGTAGGGCCGCCCGTCGACATCGTGATGCAAATAGTGGAACTCGCCGACACGCGTGAATCCGGCCTCCAGCATCTCGGCATAAAGCTGCGCGGCGACGGCTTCCACATGGTCCGGCGTCATCGACAGCGCGAAGCGGTACATGACCTCGCGCCACGACCAGAAACTGTCGGCGCCGGGCCCGCGCGTCTCGGCCAGTCCCGCCATGCCGCGCTGGAAGGCGTGGCTGTGCAGGTTCGGCATGCCCGGCAGCAGGATCGCCGCGCGCGCGTCGCCAGACCGCGCCTTCACGCCCGCCTCGAGTTTCCTGATCCGCCCGCCGGCGATCTCGACACGCACATCGGTCGCCCAGCCCTCTGGCAGCAGGGCCGTCTCGGCAAACAGCGTGCTCATAGTCTCCCCTTCGCCATGTCCTCGCGAGCCTCACATGACAGCAGACATTGCCTGCCGGCTTCACCCATCCGACCGATTGGATATAACACGCCATCGCACCCGATCGCAGGCCGAAGATGCGTTCTCTTTCGTCGCTCGTTTCTTTCCATCGCGGAGCAGGCTGATGCCCCCCGTCACCGTCGATCCCGGCAAGGTGCACGAGTTCAAGACCGCTGATGCCTTCTATGAATGGCTCGGCAAGCACCACGACCGCGAGAGCGAGGTCTGGATCAGGATCCACAAGGTCGGCTCCGGGCTTGCCTCGATCACGCCGAAGCAGGCGATCGACGTCGTGCTCTGCTGGGGCTGGATCGACGCCATCCGCAAGGGTCTCGACGACAAGAGCTATCTGCAGCGCTACACGCCGCGCGGCGCGAAAAGCATCTGGAGCC
>JALYWP010000010.1 GCA_030852655.1 Pseudomonadota bacterium
CAGACTGCAAAAGCAGGGCGTGGCAACGGCCACGCACGTCGCAAGCCAATTGGTTGTAGCGCCTTATGGCGCGCGCCCCTGAGGCTGTCGAATGGGGTGGCGGGCCAGTATCCCGCAGGAGATTGCCGTGAGCGAAAGAGTCTCCCGGCTTGCGGGTTTCACCACCCGCACGCTAGCTTCCAGCGCTGAAAGCACAGGAGAAAGACAATGGACCTCGGCATTCGTGGAAAAAAGGCAATCGTCTGCGCATCGAGTCGCGGCTTGGGCAAAGGCTGTGCCATGGCGTTGGCCGAAGCCGGTTGCGACCTTGTCGTCAACGGCCGTGATGCGGATATCCTGGCGCAGACCGCAACCGAAATCCGCGACCGTTTTGGCGTTTCGGTGACCGAAGTCGCCGGCGACGTCGCCGACCCGGCAACCCAGAAACAGTTGCTTGCCGCCGCATCGCAGGTCGACATACTGGTCAACAACAATGGCGGCCCGCCGTTCCGGCCCTTCAGCGAACTCGACCGCGAAGCGATCCTGAAGGGCGTGACCAACAACATGGTCGCTCCCCTGGAACTCATCCAGGCAGTGATGGACGGCATGGCCGAGCGCCGCTTCGGACGCATCGTCAACATAACGTCGCTCTCGGTCTACATGCCGATCTCGGGGCTCGACCTCTCCTCCGGCGCGCGGGCAGGCCTCACCTCGTTCCTCGCCGGCGTGGCGCGCACCGTCGTCGACAAGAACGTGACCATCAATCACATCCTGCCCGGAAAGCTCGATACCGACCGGTTGCGCGGGCCGCACGAGCCGGGCACGGTCGAGGAACCCGCCGCACGCGCGGCTCGCGTCGAACGCCTGTCGGCCGGAATCCCCGCCAAGCGGCTTGGAACGCCGGAAGAGTTCGGCCAGGTCTGCGCCTTCCTGTGTTCGGTGCATGCCGGCTATCTCACCGGCCAAAACATCCGCGTCGATGGCGGACTTTATGTCAGCGCCTTCTGAATCCAGCTCTGCGCGTATCCGCAGCCAGTTGCCCCAAGCGTTTGGAATCGGCGGGCTTTTTCCCGCCGCGCGCGACCGTCGCTTTTTGCAACCAAAGCCTCGCAAATCCGCTCGTGCGTGTTAGAACGCGACTGACGCGCCACAGGGATGGAGGGGATCGGCATGGAGACGGACAAACAGAAGACGGCGCGCTTCGACCTTGATCAGGCGGCGCTGTTCTTCCACAAATATCCGAAGCCCGGAAAGCTCGAGATCCAGGCGACCAAGCCGCTGGGCAACCAGCGCGATCTCGCCCTTGCCTATTCGCCCGGCGTCGCCGCGCCCTGTCTGGCGATCCGCGACGAGCCCGACCTCGCAGCCGATTATACCGGCCGCGCCAATCTCGTCGGCGTGGTTTCCAACGGCACGGCCGTGCTCGGCCTTGGCAATATCGGCCCGCTGGCGTCCAAGCCGGTGATGGAGGGCAAGGCCGTCCTGTTCAAGAAATTCGCCGGCATCGACGTCTTCGACATCGAGATCGACGCGCCGGACATCGAGCGCATGGTCAGCACCATCTCGGCGCTGGAGCCGACCTTCGGCGGCATCAATCTGGAAGACATCAAGGCACCCGAATGCTTCGAGGTGGAAGAACGCCTTCAAGAGAAGATGGCCATCCCCGTCTTCCACGACGACCAGCACGGCACGGCGATCATCGTGGCGGCGGCGGTGCTGAATGCGCTGGAACTGGCGGGCAAATCCCTGCCGGACGTCAAGATCGTCACCTCGGGCGCCGGCGCGGCGGCGATCGCCTGCCTGAACCTTCTGGTATCGCTCGGCGCCAAGGTCGAGAATATCTGGGTCACCGACCGTTTCGGCGTCGCCTGGAAGGGCCGGGTCGACGAAATGGACCGCTGGAAAGACCCCTATGTCAAGGACACGCCTGCCCGCACGCTGGCCGACGTCATCCCCGATGCCGATGTCTTCCTCGGCCTGTCCGCGGCAGGCGTGCTGGGCCCTGATCTGCTGAAGGACATGGCGCCCAAGCCGCTGGTCCTCGCGCTGGCGAACCCGACACCCGAGATCATGCCGGACGTCGCGCGCGCCGCTCGTCCCGATGCCATGATCTGCACCGGCCGTTCCGATTTCCCCAACCAGGTCAACAACGTTCTCTGCTTCCCTTACATCTTCCGTGGCGCACTCGATTGCGGCGCGCGCGCGATCAACGAAGAGATGAAGATGGCGGCAGTCCACGCCATCGCGGGGCTTGCGCGCGAGGAGCCCTCCGACGTCGCGGCCAAGGCTTATGCGGAAGAGACGCCGACTTTCGGGCCCGATTTCCTGATCCCCTCCCCGTTCGATCCGCGGCTGATCCTGCGCATAGCACCGGCTGTCGCCAAGGCTGCCTGCGAAAGCGGCGTCGCCTCGCGCCCCATCGAGGATTTTGACGCCTATATCGACAAGCTGAACCGTTTCGTCTTCCGCTCCGGTCTGATCATGAAGCCGGTTTTCTCGATCGCCAAGAGCGCACAGGCCAAGCGCGTGATCTATGCCGACGGTGAGGACGAGCGGGTGCTGCGCGCAGCACAGGTCGTGCTCGAGGAAGGTATTGCCGAGCCGATCCTCGTCGGCCGCCCGAACGTGATCGACGTACGCCTGAAGCGCTACGGACTTCGTATCAGGCCGGGCGTCGACTTCGAGCTCATCAATCCCGAGGACGATCCGCGCTACCGCGCCTATGTGGATCTACTCACCGAACTGATGGGCCGCCGTGGCGTCACCCAGGAGGCGGCGCGCCTCATGGTTCGCGGCAACCCCACGGTGATAGCGGCGCTGACCGTCAAGCGAGGCGACGCAGATGCCATGATTTGCGGGTTGGAAGGCCGCTTCGAACGCCATCTGCGCAACGTCACGCTGATTATCGGCCGGCGCCCCTCGATCCAGGATCGGGACCTTTCGACGCTTTCAATGCTCATCAGCCAGCGCGGCGTGATCTTCCTCACCGATACCTATGTCAGTATCGATCCCAGCGCGGAAGAGATCGCCGAGATGACAGTGCTCGCCGCCGAGGAAATCAAGCGCTTCGGCATCGAGCCGAAGGCCGCGCTGCTATCCTTCTCCGACTTCGGTTCGCGCGATGCCCCAAGTTCGCTGAAGATGCGCAGGGCGGGCGAAATCCTGCGGGAAATCGCTCCAGATCTTGAATTCGATGGCGAGATGCACTCCGACAGTGCGATGTCGGAAATGCTGCGCCAGCGCGTCTTTCCGCATTCCCGGCTGAAGGGCGAGGCCAACCTGCTCGTCTTCCCGAATCTCGACGCCTCGAACATCACGCTCAACGCCCTCAAGCAGATGACGGATGCGCTGCATGTCGGACCGATCCTGCTTGGCACCGACAAGCCCGCCCATATCCTGACCCCGTCCGTCACCTCGCGCGGTGTCGTTAACATGACCGCGATCGCCGTGGCGGAAGGCGCCCACAAGACGCAAGAGGTCGAGCAGACGTGATCTTTTTCGAGCAGGCATCGGCAGCGACTATATCCGAACGAAGGGTTAACCTTGCCCCTACTAGATTCGCCAATCCATCGGTCCATGGCGGGATTGCAACGAATGGCGACTCGACCGCTGATCCTGGGCAGGTTTGCCGCATTGATTGCAGCGACGCTGGCGATGGTCATGCTGTCGTCCGGCGCGATGTCGGCCAGTTCCCGCGTCTGCCGCCAGCTCGAGGCCGAGCTTGCTTTGGCTTCCGGAGGCGGCCGCTCCGCCACTCCATCGCGCAAGCAGGAAGCGGCTATCGCAAGGCAGCAGGAGCAGTTGCAGCTCGCAAAACGCCAGGCGCGCCGATCCGGATGCGGTTTCCGGCTGTTTGGCGGCAGCTCGAACTCATGCGCCGGAATCAATCGCCAGATCGAGAAGATGGAGCAAAACCTGGCTGCGCTTGAACGTCGGCGGTCACGAGCCACCGGCCCAGCTTCGAGCCGTTCGCGCCCGCAGATCATGGCGGCGCTCAAGTCGAACGGCTGCCGGGACGAAGCGGTGGCTGAGCGCCGCCGGAGCGGCGGCAGGGAAGAAACGCGCAGCCTCCTCGACCACATCTTCGGCGGCGGCATAAGGCAGCGCGGCTCGATCGAGGAACTCGGCGACCCCACCTTGGGTCGCGGTGAGGATCGTCATGTCAAGCGGGTTCCGCGATCGTTCGAAGGCGGCTGGGTCAATGACGGCGGACATATCCGTTATGCGGCGCCGCCAGGCACCTACCGCACGCTCTGCGTGCGCACGTGCGACGGCTACTATTTCCCGATGTCCGGCGCGTCGTCCCCTTCCGACTTCGACCGCGACCAGCAGAATTGCCGGTCAAGCTGCCCGGGAGCCGAGGTGCATATCTACTATCATCGTCGAGGTCAGGAATCGGATTCCATGGTCTCGGGCCTGTCCGGCCAGCCTTACGCCGACCTCCCGACGGCCTGGCTCTACAAGCAGGCCGGCGCGCCGAGCCCACCGGGCTGCTCCTGCCGCGCGCCGAGGAACGACGAAGCGAGGGATTTCAGCATCATCGCCGGAAACCCGCCGCCGCAGGAGTCAGCGCCATCCGAGCCGGCCATGCCGTACCCAACCGCGCGGCCCGATCCCGCCGCCGATCCCGAAACGCTGGCAAACCTCGACGGAGGGCTTGATGCCGAGACGCTGCGGCGCATGGCCGTGGCGCCGAACGTCAACAAATCGAAGACCGCCGGCGAGGAAAAGACGATCAGGGTCGTCGGGCCTGTATTCCTGCCTGACCCAGAAGCGGCAACAGATCCGCAAGCTCCGGCCCGGACTCCAAGCCGGTGATCGCGAGCCTCAGCGGCGCATAGAGCATTTTCCCCTTGCGTCCCGTCTTCTCCTTGACCTCGTCCATCCACGACTTGAAGGTGTCGCCGTTCCAGGGCTCGGGAGGCAGCATATCGAAGGCGTCGCGGATATATTCCCTGTCTTTCTCCGAGAAATCAGGCGGCACGTCCGGGCCGTGCAGCAGTATACGCCACCAATTTGTAATGTCGGTCAGCTTGTCGAGATTGCCGCGAACGGCGAGCCAGAAGGGTTCGGCCTGTTCTCCGATGACGCCGAACGCCACCAGGCGGTCGCGCGCCTCCGAGAAAGGCATCTGCCGCAACAGGTCCCGGTTCAGCGCGTTGAGATCTTCGGGATCGAACTTGGCGGCAGACTTCGACGTCGCCTCGATGTCGAAGCGCCTGGCGAGTTCCGCCATGGACGGAGCCGCGACGACATTTTCGGAAGTTCCCGTTAGCACGGCAAGCGACGCCACCGTCATGGGTTCCAGGCCGGCCTCGCGCAGGCCTGCGATCGACAGCGCTCCGGTGCGCTTCGACAACGCCTCGCCGGTGACACTGGTCAAAAGGTTGTGATGCCCGAAGGTCGGCGGCTCGGCGCCAAGCGCCTTGAAGAGGGCAATCTGGACGGCGGTATTGGTGACGTGATCGTCGCCCCGGACAATGTGGGTGATGCCCATGTCGATGTCGTCGGCGACGGACGGCAGCGTATAGAGATAGGTACCATCTTCGCGGATAAGGATCGGATCGGAAAGCGAAGCGAGGTCGATCGACTCCTTGCCGCGCACGAGATCGGTCCACTCGACGTCCGTCCTCTCCGGCTCTGCCGGATCGTTGCGGAAATTGGGCAGCAGGAAGCGCCAGTGCGGCCGTCGCCCGTCTGACTGGTATTCCGCGATCTGTGCATGTGAGAGCTGCAATGCCTCGCGGCCATAGACCGGTGGCAGTCCGCGGGTACGGCGGACCTTGCGCCGGAGATCGAGTTCCTCAGGCGTTTCGTAGCAGGCATAGAGCAACCCCGCCCGCTTCAGCCTGTCGACGGCAGCTTCATAGATCTCAAACCGCCTCGACTGGTATTCGGTGGCGTCCTGGAAGATGCCCAGCCAATGCAGGTCATAGAGGATCGCATCCGCATATTCCTGCTTCGAACGAGCGACATCGGTATCGTCGAAACGCTGCACGAAGCTGCCGCCGTTCTTCATGGCGAACAGCCAGTTGAAGAGCGCCGTGCGCGCATTGCCGATATGGATGTGGCCGGTGGGCGATGGAGCGAAACGGACGGTAACGGACATAAGCGGGCCGTAAGCAAAGGTTTGGAAAATTACAATATAAATCGCCGCGCCGCGTGCGAGACATAAAGCATGACATCCTGCTTGGGAAGCGCCGGAGAGCATACCGTACGGAAGGCGACCCGCTCACGGCGGCGCGCGTACCGAGACTCCGCTATCCCCGATCGCGGAACCGGTTGGTGATCGGATAGCGCCTATCGCGGCCAAAATTCTTCTTCGTGATCTTCACGCCCGGCGCGGCCTGCCGGCGCTTGTATTCGGCGATGTAAAGCAGATGCTCGATACGGTGGACCGTATCGCGATCATGGCCTCTGGCCACGATCTCGTCGACGCCCATCTCGTTCTCCACGAGACATTCAAGAATATCGTCGAGCACGGGATAGGGCGGCAGCGAATCCTGGTCGGTCTGCTCGGGCCTGAGCTCCGCGGATGGCGCCTTGTCGATGATGTTCTTCGGGATCACCTCGCCCGATGGCCCAAGCGCTCCCGGCGGCACGGTGGTGTTACGCCAGGCGGACAGCGCATAGACCTGCATCTTGTAGAGATCCTTGATCGGATTGAAGCCGCCATTCATGTCGCCGTACAGCGTGGCATAGCCGACCGACATTTCCGACTTGTTGCCCGTCGTCACCACCATCGAGCCGAACTTGTTGGAGATCGCCATCAGGATGGTTCCGCGCGCGCGGCTCTGCAGGTTCTCCTCCGTGATGCCTTCCTTGGTGCCCTCGAAAAGCTGGGACAGCGCATGGCTGAACCCGTCGACCGGCTCGAAGATCGGCACGATGTCATATCGGCAGCCGAGCGCGCGGGCGCAGTCCTCCGCGTCCTTCAGAGAGTCCTTCGAGGTGTATTTGTAAGGCATCATGACGGCGCGCAGCCTCTCTTCGCCGAGCGCATCGACGGCGAGCGCCGCGCAGATCGCCGAGTCGAGGCCGCCCGAGAGGCCGAGCACAACGTTCTTGAAGCCGTTCTTGTTCACATAATCGCGCAGCCCGAGCATGCAGGCACGGTAGTCGGCCTCCTCCTTCTCCGGGATACGCGACATCGGCCCGTCGACGCAGACCCAGCCGGCATCGCCACGCTTCCATTCGGTGATGACCAACGCCTCCTCGAACTGGCTCATCTGGAAGGCGAGCGACTTGTCGGCCTGGATGGCGAAGGACGCGCCGTCGAAGATCAACTCGTCCTGGCCCCCGAGCTGGTTGGCGAAGAGCAGCGGCAGCCCGCTCTCGATCACTTGGCGGATCGCCACCTGCTGGCGCACGTCGACCTTGCCGCGATAATAGGGCGAACCGTTCGGTACCAGCAGCAACTCCGCTCCGCTCTCGGCGAGCGTCTCGCATACGCCGAGATCGCCCCATATGTCCTCGCAGATCGGGATGCCGATCCGCACCCCGCGGAAATTGACCGGCCCCGGCATGTCTGGGCCGGCCTGGAAAACGCGCTTCTCGTCGAACTCGCCGTAATTCGGAAGGTCGAGCTTGAAACGTTCGGCAATGATCTTGCCGCCATCGGCCACGACGGCGGAATTGTGCACGCCGCTCTTGCGCTTCAGCGGGGTGCCGACGATGACGCCGGGACCGCCGTCGGCCGTGTCCTCGGCGAAGTCGATGACCGCACGTTCGCAGGCGGCAAGGAAGGCGGGCTTCAGCACCAGGTCTTCCGGGGGGTAGCCGGCAATGAACAGTTCTGTGAACAGAACGAGGTCGGCGCCCTGGCGCGCCGCGTCCGCCCGCGCCTCGCGCGCCTTGGCAAGGTTGCCGGCGATGTCGCCGACAGTTGGATTGAGTTGCGCAACAGCAATGCGGAGGACGTCTGGAGACTTGGCCATGCGCTGGGATTTAGCGTGGCGTTCGGCGCGCTGCAATGCCGCCCGCCGCTGCAACCGAGGAACCACTGCTCGTCGAGATAGATTGCGGTCACCGGTGAATTGTTTCCGGAAGGCCAATGCGAGGATTCATCGAGCTTGACGCCTCTGCCTTTCTGCTTCGGCTTTCCCGACCGGCCGGCATGCTCCTATAAGGAAACAGGGCTGCCGGCCCGCGTTGAGCATGGAGGGATTTATGGCGATAACGGTTGCCGAACTTGCCGGACGCTGGCTGAAACGCCGCCCCGAAGCCTTGAGCGAGCAGGAGAGCCGCGTCCTTGAAAGCGCGGTGGCCCGCAGGCCGATCTCGCGTGATGTCAATGTTGCGGTCGCGTACCGCGAGGGTGTCGGCGGTCGTCTTGCCGACGCGATCGCACGGATCGGCGGCTCCTGGACCTTCATCCTGTGCTCCATAACCTTTCTGGTCCTCTGGACATCGGGCAATGCCTGGCTTCTCGGCCGCGAGGGTTTCGACCCCTACCCCTTCATCTTTCTCAATCTCGTGCTGTCCATGCTCGCTGCGCTGCAGGCGCCGATCATCATGATGTCGCAGAACCGGCAGAGCGAGCGCGACCGGCTCGACGCTGCGCATGACTACGAGGTCAATCTCAAGGCCGAGATAGAGATCATGGCCCTGCACGAGAAGCTCGACGAGTTCAGGCACAGCGAGATCATCGGCATGCGCGACCAGGTCACACAGCTTTCGGCGCAACTGGATCGGATCGAGGCCCTTGTGAAGGGCCGTTAAAGCGGCACGCCCCAGACAGCCTCGGCGATCGCCAACCCCCAGACGATCGCCGCAAGGACGACGGAGATCAGCACAGCGAGCGAGCCGCAGTCCTTGGCGAGTTGGATGTCGATGTGAAACTCGCGCGAGATGGCGTCGCAAGCCGCTTCGATACCTGTGTTGAGAACCTCGACCATGACCAGCAACAGCAGCGCGCCGATGAGCAGCCAATAGCCCCGCCAGGAGGTTGACAGGAACCATGCGACCGGGATGGCGAGCACGAGCAGCGCCAGTTCCTGCCGAAACGCCGTCTCCGACGCCGAAAGCCTGCGCAAGGCGCGAAGCGAATTCTGCCAGGCCCTGAACAGGCGATCCATGAAGTCCTCTCAAATTCGCGGAAGGCGACGCATTACAGCATGATACGCCGAAAAGAAAACTGGTTTGCCGCGCAGCGCCATGCAGATCTCAATCCTCGGCGACGCTGACGGCGGGTGTCGACCGCTCGAACCGCGGCAGACCGTCATCGATCGTGTAGTAGTCGCCCTTGTCCGCTACGAAGATATGCGCTTCGGCCTTGAGGCCGCTCGGCTGCTCGAAGGCGCCCGCCATAACGGAAATCTCGTCGGCCTCATTGCGTTTCCAGAACAGAGCCGAGCCGCAGACCGAGCAGAATCCCCGTTTTGCGAAGGTCGAAGCCTCGTACCAAGTGATTTTTTCACACCCTTCGACGGCGAGGTCATCGATGGCGACATTGGTCGCGGCATAGTAATGGCCGCTCTGCTTGCGGCATTGGGAGCAGTGACAATAGATGACGCCCCTCAGCGGGCCCGAAGCAGTGAAGCGCACCGCCCCGCAAAGGCACGATCCCTTGTTCGAAATTGCCATGTATTACTCCTGTTGAACTCTGTCCGTACATTGCAGCAATCCTGTCGACGTTGTTGGAGATTTTGCGACATGACGCAACGTCCGGCAGCGAACACTGATCCTCTTGCCGTCCCGTTGACCACAGCCTGCGGCAGCCGCCCGCCGTGCGGAATTTGCTTGCAGATTAAGGAAACTTTAGCCTGCATTTCCCTATAGTTGCCGCAAGCGAAGGAGTGCACGGGGGCGCGCATAACTTCGCGAGCCAGTCCGTCCTTCCGCTTGGCGTCCCGCCGGCCAGACAAGCCGACAACCAGATTCCTGCCCGATTTCGGCGTGGGATGACCGTGCAAGGTGGAACGAGGATGCAGCCTGCAATCGCCCCGGCGGACCGGGCAACGGATCTGGCGAGTTCCGTCCTTCTCACAATGCGTCAACTCGGCGTCGCCGCGCTGCCCCGCAACTATGAGATTTTCTACGAGGCGCTGTCCGGTTCCAACCGTGAACTGAGCCTCGAGATCGTGTCGCTGAGCAAGCGCCCCACCCAGGACGAACTCGACCGGATCGGCCGAAAGTATTTCGCCAGCCACAGTGATAGCGGCCTGGTCGAACAGGCCCGCGCAATCATTGCCCGGGAACTCGAAGAGATCGCCTCCATACTCCGCAATGAGCGCAGCCATGTCGAGAAATACGGCCGCATGCTCGACCAAACCGCCGAAGGTCTGAACGGACACAGCCTGGTCAGCAAGGATCTGCTGCAAAAGATCGTTGAGGTGATGTCGGTCGCGACGTCCTCCACGATCGACCACGGCAAACAGGTCGCGAGCGCCCTGAGCGACAAGTCGAGTGAGCTTGAAAGCGTCAAGTCGAAACTCGAGGAATACAAGCGCCTCGCCAATACCGACCCGCTGACCCAGATCTGGAACCGCCGCGCCTTCGATCGTGAAATCGCAGGCATCTACAACACCAACCGGGGCATCCTGTTCACGGCGCTGATCCTGGCCGACATCGACCGCTTCAAGGATATAAACGACCGTTTCGGCCATCCGGTCGGCGACAGGGTGCTGCAAAGCATCGCCGACATATTCCGCTCCTCGATCCGCCAGGACATGTTCGTCGCCCGCACCGGCGGTGAGGAATTCGCCCTGATCGTCGAGGGCTCCAGCGAAGAGGCAACCTTCGGGATCGCCGATCGCATACGCTTGCTGATCGAACAGACGCCCTTCGTCAACACGCAGACCAACACGCATTACGGATCGGTGACGATCTCGATGGGGGTCTGCATGGCCTCCGAGGCGGAAGGTCCCGAGGACCTCTATTCGAAATGTGACCGGGCGCTCTACCGGTCGAAGGTGACCGGCCGCAACCGCGTCACCCGCTTCTCGACACTGTCGGAGCGTGCAGGCAAGAACTGGATGCTCTACAAAAAGGATTGAGCACGCCACCCGCCTACCCTTTCCATATAAACGTTCTTGCCCTATATTTTCTCCAGAAATGGAGATTCGTATGCTGGAGCCTAAAATCGGGCTGCGGCCAGTTGCGGAAGCCGGCGTGCTTACCGAAGCCGTGATCCGTGCGGCGGACCAACTCGGCGTGAGCGCCCGATCGCTGTCCGCGATACTCGGCGTCTCTGAAGCGACCGTATCACGCATGCGCCGCAGGGATTTCCTGCTCGAACGCGGCACCAAACCCTTCGAGCTCGGCGTTTTGTTCGTGCGCCTTTTCCGTTCGCTCGACGCCATCGTCGGCGGAGACGAGACGGTCGCCAGGGCGTGGATCAAGAACCCGAACCTGGCGCTCGAAGCGCGGCCGCTAGACAAGATTCTTACCATCGCCGGACTGATCGATGTCATCGCCTACCTGGACAGCCGCCGCGCTCTCGTCTGAAGCAGCCGGCATCGAAGGCAAGGCATGGCGCCTGGTCGAGGCGCAGCACCGGGTCTCGACGCTGAAGCTGGTCGACACGCTGGACGAACAGGCGCTGCTCGAACAACTGGTCGAGGAGACCAAGCCGACGATCCCGGTCGAATGCCACCACCTCGACTACCTGCTGGCGACGCCTTTCCGCTACGGCTCCGTCTATCCACATGGTTCGCGCTTTCGCCGCGCCGGTCGGACAAGAGGAGTGTTCTATGCGGCCGAACAGGTCGCGACGGCGGTCGCCGAAATGGCTTTCTACCGGCTTCTTTTCTTTGCAGACTCGCCCGACACGCCTTGGCCCGGCGATGCGGCCGAATACACGGCCTTTTCCGCGGCCATCCGCACGGAAAGGGCGATCGACCTGACCAAGCCTCCCCTGTCGAAGGACAGCGCGTACTGGACGGCCTTCGCCGACTACGATGCATGCCAGGCGCTGGCGGACGCCGCCAGGGAGGCCGGGCTCCACGCGATCCGCTACCAGTCGGTACGCGATCCGGCCAGCCGCGCGAATGTCGCCGTGCTTTCCTGCGCCGCCTTCGCCAGGCCGAAGCCAGTGGATCGCCAGACATGGCGCATCAGGCTTTCGGCCTCGGGTGTGCAGGCCCTCTGCGAGTTTCCACGCCAACGCATCGGCTTCGGTCGCGCCGACCTTGCCGGCGATCCGCGCATCGCGGGGCTGCGCTGGGAAAGAAGGCGCTGAGACGATGAGGGATGGCGGGCGAGCGGTATTCATGGCCGCAGCATAACCCCGCCTGCCAGGGCGTGGAAAAGCGAAAGGCGCCGGCAGTTCGGCGCCTCTCGTCCAAGGTGCGTTGCTACTCGGCCGCGGCCGTATGCACGTGGCCCGTGTTCTTCCTGAGCAGTTCCGACACCAGGAATGCAAGCTCGATCGCCTGATCGGCATTGAGGCGCGGATCGCAATGCGTGTGGTAGCGGTCGTGCAGATCCTCGGCCGTGATGGCGCGGGCGCCGCCGGTGCATTCAGTGACGTTCTTGCCGGTCATCTCGATGTGGATGCCGCCTGGATGCGTACCCTCGGCGCGGTGCACCTCGAAGAAGGTCTGCACCTCCTTGAGGATGCGGTCGAATGGCCGGGTCTTGTAGCCGGCGGCAGTGATCGTGTTGCCGTGCATCGGGTCCGACGACCAGACGACCTGGCGACCTTCCTTCTTCACCGCGCGCACGAGCTTGGGCAGGTGCTCGGCGACCTTGTCGGAGCCGAAGCGTGCGATCAGCGTCAACCGGCCGGGCTCGTTCTCCGGGTTCAGTGCGTCGATCAACTGCAGCAGGCCGTCCGGCGTCAGCGACGGGCCGCATTTAAGGCCGAGCGGATTCTTGATGCCGCGCGCATATTCGACATGCGCGTGGTCGGGCTGGCGGGTGCGATCGCCGATCCAGATCATGTGGCCCGACGTCGCGTACCAGTCGCCCGAGGTGGAATCGACGCGGGTCAGAGCCTCCTCATAGCCGAGCAGCAGCGCCTCGTGGCTGGTGTAGAAATCGGTCTCGCGCAGCGCATGGTTGCTTTCCGAGGTGATGCCGACGGCCTTCATGAAGTCCATCGTCTCGGTGATACGGTTGGCCAACGCTTCGTAACGCTCGTCCTGCGGGCTGTCGGAGACGAAGCCCAGCATCCAGCGATGCACGTTCTCGAGGCTTGCATAACCGCCCTGCGCAAAGGCGCGCAGAAGGTTGAGCGTCGCGGCTGACTGCCGGTAGGCCATCTCCTGGCGCGCCGGATCGGGGATGCGCGCCCTGGCGTCGAACTCGGTGCCGTTGATGATGTCGCCGCGATAGCTCGGCAGCGTCACCCCGTCCTTCGTCTCCGTGTCGGACGAACGCGGCTTGGCGAACTGGCCGGCGATGCGGCCAACCTTCACCACCGGTTGCGAGCCGGCGAAGGTCATCACCACCGCCATCTGCAGGAACACGCGGAAGAAGTCGCGGATGTTGTCCGCGCCGTGCTCTGCGAAGCTCTCTGCGCAGTCGCCGCCCTGGAGGAGAAATGCGTCACCGGCAGCGACGGTGGCAAGCTGCTTCTTCAGCTTGCGCGCCTCACCTGCAAAAACGAGCGGCGGAAAGGTCGCGAGACGGCCCTCGACATCGTTCAGCACAGCGGCGTCCGGATAGGACGGAACCTGCTGGATGGGCTTGTTTCTCCACGAATTCGGCGACCATTTCGTCATTGTCTCGATCCAGAAATTGGCGCGGCTTCCCGTGCGCCGGCTACAATTGCCCTCATATGGGGATTGCGGGCTCCTAACACGAACCGGAACCGCTATTCCAGTACTCCTTTGGCTCCAACATTTGCATGCCCATGCAGGCCACAAGGCGTTTGCAGTCGGGGCTGGCCTGCAGCCGAATGCGTACCGATCGCCCGAGTTTCATCGTCGTCATGCCTGCGCCCCCTTTCGCACACGAGCTTATCACCGTCTGCCGGCGACTGGCCCGCCACCCCATTCGACAGGCTCAGGGCGCGCGCCATAAGGCGCTACAACCAATGGGCTTGCGGCATGCGTGGCCGTTGCCACGCCCTGCTTTTTGCAGTCTGGCCTTTGAAAATGTGGGAAGGCGGCATGGGGCGACGTCTCTAAGTAAATTATCTGACGCGCTCCCATGCGCCGCCGGCGTTTTCTCGCTGCCGGCTAC
>JALYWP010000013.1 GCA_030852655.1 Pseudomonadota bacterium
ATCGTTCCACCACGGCCTCCACCGGATTGCGGGCAGCCATGGAGACGAAGGACGGCGGCCGGTCCTTCTCGTAGCCGGGGCGGTTCCAGGTCTGCCAAAGGCGGTGAAGCAACCGCCGGATGTTCATTTCGGATAGGCTGTAGCCGATGAATAGGACCGTGCGCACACGGCCCGCCGAACCGCAACTTTGTTGATGCCGAGACTCGGCCGGAGAGCGGCGGACGCTGAAATAAATTCTACGGAACAAGAGGTTTTCGCAATGGTTCGGCGATCCTGAGCTTCAGTTTGGCCGCTCAGGCCGGGCCGGCGGCGGAGGATGTGGTGAGCAATCAGATAAAGCTGAGCGAAAGGTGCCGCGCGCCGACTGAAGACAGGGGACACGGTTTGCACACGCTGGCGCCGGACCTCGCCTACCTGCGGCTGTCTATCGTGAACGTGGTCTTTTACGGCCGTTCCACTGCACGCGATGGTGAATGGGTGCTGATCGATACAGGGCTTGCCACTTCAGCAAGTTCGATCGAGGACTGCGCTGCACGCCGTTTCGGCAAGCAAGTGCGGCCTGCTGCAATCATCCTGACGCACGGACACTTCGATCATGTCGGCACAGCGAAAGAACTCGCCGACAAGTGGGACGTTCCAGTTTACGCCCATCCGCTCGAACACCCTTATCTCGATGGCTCGACCTCCTATCCTCCGGCGGACCCTTGGGTTGGCGGCGGCGTCATGGCTTTGATGTCTCCGCTCTATCCGCGCGGTCCAGTTGATCTCGGCAGGCGGCTTGCCAGCATGCCGGAAGACGGTTCAGTTCCCGCCATGCCGGGTTGGCGATGGCTCCACACCCCAGGTCACGCACCGGGCCATATCTCTCTTTGGCGAGAGGAGGACCGTGCGCTGATCGCCGGTGACGCGGTCATCACCACCGGTCAGGAATCCGCCTATGAGGTGATGACCCAGGAGTTGGAGATGCACGGCCCGCCGCGTTACTTCACCCCCGACTGGACCGCGGCCGGTGAATCCGTGGCACGTTTGGCGGCACTAGGCCCGAAACTGCTGATCACAGGCCATGGCGCACCGGTGGCAGGAAGCGAGATGCGGCAAGCGGTGAACTTGCTGGCGCGCGATTTCGCGAAGATCGCCGTACCTCCAGGGGACGATCATGATCGCACTGCCGCGGAGAATTTCTGACCAAGAATTGCAGGGGGTTCAACAGCAAAAACAATCGACCTAGAAAAGCGCTCTCTCCTGCCTGTTCAGTGGAACACCACCGTCTTGCGGTTGTTAGAAAGCCTCAACAGGAGGACAGGAGATGTTTCTGCGCGTCGACAAACTACAAATCGAACTGCCACCCCCGGCAAGGCAGGACCCCAATGCCGCCTCGGCGCTCCAGGAGCTTCTCGGCGGAAAATACGGAGAGATGTCTACGCTCGGGAACTATCTGTTCCAGAGCTTCAACTTCCGCTCCAAGAGCAAGCTGAGGCCATTCTATAGCCTGGTCGCCGCCATCACCGCGGAGGAACTTGGCCATGTCGAGCTGGTTAGCAACGGCGTGGCGATGCTGAACAACGGTCCTGACGCTCCTGAAGAGACGCCGGGCGGCGCGGACATCACCGGTGCGCCTTTCGAGGCGATGACGGAGGCCCGCCTCGCTGCCGGCTTTCTGTCGCATGGCGGCGGCGCGGTTCCTATCGACAGTAATGGCCTCAGTTGGAACAAGGATTTTGTCACGACGACGGGCAATGTGATCTTCGACCTGCTTCACAATTTCCACCTCGAATGCGGCGCTCGCCTGCACAAACTCAGGGTCTACGAAACGCTGTCGGACCCGACGGGCCGTGAAGTCTGCGGCTATCTGCTGGTGCGCGGCTCCGTGCATGCTCACGCCTATGCCCTGGCGCTGAAGCAGATCACCGGCGTCGAGATCGAGAAGATGTTGCCGACGCCCAACATCCCTCTCGGCAATATTCCCGAATGCCAGAAATACCTCGCCGAAGGTTCGCATCGCCGGCTCTATACGTTCAGCCCGAAGGACTATGCCGAGATAGCCGGTATATGGGGCAATGGCGAAGGCGCGCTTCCAGACGATCCGCCGGGCGAGTTGGAGGTCGTCGAGGGCATGCCTGACGGTGGCAAGATACAGGAACTCGTTGGCGAGCCGTCCGCGTTCACTCCTGACTACGCGCCGGAGGAAATGTTCGAAGTCGCCACCAAACTCTACAAGGCCTCGCGATAGCGGATGCTGTCGAAGACGCGATTGCGCGCTGGAACACCTCCGCCCGCGCATCGCCCTGTTGAAGACGCTGCAGCTCGGCGCGCATCGGCGCGCATCGTCCGACGGACAAGCCGATTGTTGGCAGCTCAAGCGTGATCCGGGACTGCCGTTGGCAGTCCCGGCCACAATCAATGTACTCTAGAACAGATTGAACAGCGCGTCTTCGTATTGCTACTCGCGCACTCCTAGTCTCGAATCTCGCTAGGCAGCGAGCTCTCGCGGCCGCTGCGCGAAGTACTCAATGTAATCCTTAGCGCAAGTGCTTTCGATTTGACGCCGACCTTCGTGCGCGCCAAAGCCTCAGCAACTTCGCTCGAAGTCCGCCCGGCTTCGCCCATCTCGCGAAGCCGGCGTATGTCATCCTGCGACCAAGGGAGACCATTTCTCGAAGCGGGAGGCATGGGCGTCTTTCGCGATCTGCTGTCGAACATGCGCCTGAGACGAATGTTCCCTGGGAGCCAGCGAGTTGGTGGTCTGTTGAAGTTTACCCGGTCGACCGGACCAGCAGTGCGTCGAAGGCGCGCCCCGCCACGCCGCGCGAATACGCCAGACCGTGATAGAGCCAAAGCGCCGCTTTGGCCCACCAAGTGTAGAGCGCCGGCAGGCCAGTGATCCGTCCAAGCGCGAACATCGGGTGGCTCCAGCGCGAAATCGAATAGCGCATGCGGTAAATGAGCTTGCGCCGCATGGGCAGGCCGAAAGCACCGCCTTCGACACGCTTGCGCAACGGAAATGCGGGGGGCTTCCACGCAAGACGATAGGCCAGCCCCTCCCGTCGTTGTCTGAGCCCGGCAGCCTGCGTTTCCTTCACAAAGTCCGCGCCAACCTGTCGAAGTGATAGCCGGCCCTCGTTGACCGCGTCCCGGACGATAAGGCCGAGTTCCGGCTTGCGAACGATCACGACGTTGGTGCCATCGGGGTCGGACGAATACGGCTCAACCCAGGCGTCGCCGAACGCGATATCGGCGGTTTCCGAGACGACGTCATCGCAAAAGTTACAGGCGGAGTTCTGGAAGAATCCGGCGCCCCAATCTCCATCAGCCAGGTGCCACCAATCTTTTTCCTTAGTGCCGCCGTCAGCAAGGTTGAGCCTTGCGCGATACCAGTTCGCTGGCCGTCCCGGCGCCTTCACCCGATAGTCGACGGCTGCGACCGCTTCGGGTTTTACGTCAGCCTGTCGGGCGATGCTGTCGACGAAACGGGCACTCTTCATGTGGCCGCAGAACAGGCCCAGTGTGTAGACTATACGCTGTCGGACAATCTCATCTTCCGCCCTCAGCAGATTGACCGCCTTGATGAAGCACGGAATCCCGATTACCGCATATCGGCCAGGCGTCGCCCATATGGTTCGCAGCACCTCCGAGAGGTCGACCGGATAATAGCGGGAGCCGGAGCCGGCGCGGACTTCCGCGACGGTCCGGGAGATTCCGTACCGGAACAAGCGGTGCTCCTTCCTGGGGTCTGCCGGCACCACATGTGCGACGCCATCGACGAGATTGCGCCGCAGAAGCTCGGCGGCCATCCAGCTAACCATACCTCCGGAACTGCCCTTCTCACGGAAGTCGCCTTCCTCGACATGGCCGACATAGGCTGTGTCGAAACGGCCGACGCTGCGATCGACATGAAGGGCTGCAGGGAAGAGCGTCGAGGCAAGCT